>RGEP01000193.1 GCA_009918225.1 Betaproteobacteria bacterium
TCCACCACGCTTCCGATTTCCGGGGCGTGGCGCACGGCCACCGCTTGGAGATCGTTCGGGATGTTCGTGCCCCCGTCCAGCATGGAATCCACGACAGATGGGTCTGCAAGAAAGCCCTCTACTATAGCAGCTTTGGAGTCCCGTGTGAGGTCCGGGTCCCTAAAGATGGTCTGGGTGCTCACCCCCACGGGGGGCTTGACCACCAGGTAGCCGCGCGGGCGCAGGGCCACGGGGGTGAGCTGCTCTCCGATGCCCTGGACGATGGCGCTGCCCCCGCCCAGAAAGAAGGGGACATCAGCGCCAAGCTGCAGGCCCAGCTCGGCCAGCGCGGGCAGACCCCAATTCAGGTTCCACAAGCGGTTCAGCCCCAGGAGAACCGTGGCCGCGTCCGAACTTCCACCGCCCATTCCTGCCCCGGAGGGCAGCACCTTGTCTACGCTGATGTCGGCGCCCAGCCCGCAGCCGCTGTGCCGTTGCAGCAGCCTTGCGGCCCTCAAGCACAGGTCATCAGCGGGCAGGACCTGCCCCAGGTCGTGCCGGTGGATCTGCCCGTCTGCCCGCACCTCCAGATGCAGGGTGTCGTGCCAGTCCAGCAGCACAAACAAGGACTGCAGCAGGTGGTAGCCGTCTGCCCGGCGTCCCACCACGCGCAGGAAGACGTTGAGCTTGGCCGGGGCCTGCAGATCGGTGAGGCTGCGCGGGCTCATGATCAACGTCCGCTGCGCTGCTGCGCCGGTGTCGGCTCGTCCAGCCGGGCCCGGACGGTGATGTCCCAGTCTTGCGGCCGGTCGGCGCGCGCCGGGCGGCGTGCTGTGATCAGCCGCTCGTGCCAGGCCTCAAGGGAGATGGTCCAGCCCAGCTGTTCAAAACCATCCGCGCGCATCTCATGGGCGGCTTTGTCCCAGGGCTCTGCCCGTACCCAATGCAGCAGCGCCTCCAGCGGCAAGCTTTGTCCCAGCAGGACCGTGGCCACCTCATCCAAACGGGCTCCACTGCGCGTGCCTTGTGGCGTGATGATCTCGGCCCCTTGCGGGCCCCATCGCGCAGTGGCCACCGTGGTGCCGATCACCGACTGCAGCATCAAGCTGCCTTCTTGAGGATGGCCGTCAAACTCGAACAGCACCGTGCCGCCGTCTGCGGCACCGGTGCGTGGCTGCTGCAAACGCAGGCTCAAACGGCCGCTGAACTGCAGGCGTGTGGGCGCTGGGGTCGAAATGGCCGAAGGCCTTGCGGTGTCGCCGGGCGGAGGCAGCCCGGCAGCACCCGAGGAAGGGTCTGTTGCCGCACATCCACCCAAGACCAAGGCGCCACACGCGCATGCAACCGCCCACCAGCGCCGGGTCACAGGTCCACCTTGAGCCGGGCCAGGGTGTCCTTCAGCACCTTGTTTCGGGCATCGCGCTCGCGCGATTCCCGCCACACCTTGCGGGCTTCTTCGCGCTGGCCCATCGACCACAAGACTTCGCCCAGGTGGGCGCCGATTTCGGTGTCAGGCCGGGCCGCATAGGCCTGGCGCAGCAGCTCAACCGCCCGAGCGGCTTGGCCCTGGCGAAACATCACCCAGGCCAGGCTGTCGGTGATGAAGGGGTCGCCTGGGGCCAGCTCCAAGGCCCGCTCCACGAGCCGATGCGCTTCTTCCAGCCGTATGCCGCGTTCGGCCAGGGAGTAGCCCAAGGCGTTGTGGGCATGGTGGTGGTCGGGGCGCAGCTCGATGATTCGGCGCAGGTGGCGCTCCATCTCTTCATGCAGGCCCAGCCGTTCCAGCACCAGGGCCAGTTCGTACAGCACATCGGTGTCTTGGGGATGCCGTTCCAGGGCGCGGCTGAGCACCAAGCGTGCATCCTTCCAGCGCTCTATCGTGCGCAGCAACTGAGCCTCGGCCAGGAGCTTGGCCAGGGCATCGGCAGCTGAGGCTTCCGGCATGGCGCGCAGCAGGGCTCGGGCCTGCTCCAGCTTGCCTTGTCGGGCCAAGATGAGGGCGCGGCGGGATTGCACATCCAGGCGTGGCGCTTGTCCCTCTAGGGGTTGCAGCCAGCGCTGAGCCGCGGCGTAGTCACCCTGGTCGGTGGCCAGTTGCGCCAGCAGCAGCATGGCTCGGGTCCGGCGTGCATCTTCGGCCTGCCGGTTGGCCTGCACGGCGCGGGCCTCATCGGGGTCCGCGGTCAAAGCCTCTTCAGGCGAGGCCTCAGACGGGGATGCCGAGCCGCCGGGTGCGGGGCTTGGGGTGTTGGCGCTGGCCGTGCGTGCAGCCCTCTGCGCAGCATCCAACTCCAAGAAGCGCTTGAGTGCGGCCACCGCCTGGGCGCGGTCCTGTGTTTCCACCGCCACCACGCCTAATTGGAACCAGGCCCCAGCAGCCTCGGGCAGGGCTTGCGTCACCCGGCGCAGCTGTTCCTGGGCGGGAGCGTGGCGCTGCCGCATCGCCAACCATTGCGCATAGCTCTGGCGAATCAAGGGCTCAGCCTTGGCCTGCTGGAGGTAGGCCTGCACCACGGACTCGGCCTCTGGGGTGCTGTCCAGCAGGTCCAGGGCCAACAACGCCGGGCCCGGGGCATCGGCTTGGCGTTGAGACACGTCGCGTGCCAGGGCCAGTGCGGGGGCGTTTTGCCCGGCTTGCGCAAGCGCACGTGCCAAGGCCAGTTGGGCCGGTATGCGGGTGGCCGGCCGCTCGGCCAGGGGAATCAGCACCGACTGCATCAGCTGCAGCGCTGCACGCGGGTCGGGGTGCCCACGCATGATGCGCGGCAGGGCCGCGATCGTGCCGGCCCGCTCGTCTTCAGGCGTGAGCTCGATCAAGCGGCGCAGCGGTTCGCCCATGGCGCCCAGGCGGTTGAGGGCCAGCAGAATGCGAACCTGTGCCCGCACCGCCGCCAACGAGGCGGGCAGGGCTTGCCGCCACGCGTTGGCCGCATTGAGGGCTTCGTTGCCGGCCTGAGCCCTCAGCGCAATGTCCACCGCCCGTTCGTAGAGCGATTCATCCCGGGTGCGGCGCGCTGCGTCCAACAAAACCGCGTAGGCCGTGGCCGGTTCGCCTTGGCGCAGTTCCAGCTCACCGATCAGCAGTTGGTAAAAGAGCGGGGCATCCAGCCGCGAAGGCGGCGGTGTGGGTTCAACCGGCGCATCCGGCTCGGTACGGTCCGCGGGTGCGGCGGGCGCCGTTTGGGCCATGGCAGCCACCATGGGCCCTGTGAGGGCCAAGCCAAGCAGAAAACCCATCAGCGTGCCCAAAGGGGAAGCGCTGACGGCCCGGCGCCGCGTGGGGGTAAGGGTCATGGATGCCTTGAGAGAGTCACGCCGATTCTAGGGAGGTTGGCCAAGGGCCTGCAGGCCTTGCGGCCGCTGCGGGGCCCCAATAATGCACCCATGCCCGAGTTGCCCGAAGTCGAGGTCACCCGCCAAACCCTGGCGCCTGTGCTGCAGGGCGCGCGCATCCTGTCGGTGGACCTGGGCAAGCCCTTGCGCTGGCCCCTGGGCATTGAGCCTGCTGCGCTGAAGGGCTGTGTCTTCGGGCCGCTGGCAAGGCGCGGCAAGTACCTGTGGATGCCCCTGCTCCAGGGCACATCCCCCTCCACCTCAGCAGGCGGGCTGCTGGTGCACCTGGGCATGTCGGGCTCTTTGGCCTTCAAACCCAATGCGCTGGCCGATGATCGGCCTGGCCTGCATGAGCATGTGCGCCTGCACACCGACCGCCGCTTGCCAGCGTCGCGCTTGTTGGCCGGCCTGGGCTTGGAACCCGACGATCCTGCGCTGACCGAGGCTTGGTTTCATGAACAGTTGCGCCGGCGGCGCTCGCCGATCAAGCAGGTTTTGCTAGCCGGCGATGTGGTGGTGGGCGCGGGCAATATCTACGCCTGCGAGGCCTTGTTTGATGCGGGCATCGACCCGCGAACCCGTGCCCATCGCCTCAGCCGGCCTCGCGCTGCGCGGCTTTTGCGCGCTGTGCGACAGATCTTGCAGCAGGCCATGGCGCTGGGCGGATCGACCTTGCGCGACTTTCGCGATGTGCATGGGATGAGCGGGGGGTTTCAAGACCAAGCCCGGGTGTATGGGC
>RGEP01000194.1 GCA_009918225.1 Betaproteobacteria bacterium
GCATGGCCGGCAGCTGAGGCTTGCAGCTCGCGCAGCGCTTGAACCGAAATCAGGGGACCCATGGCTTTAGCGCACCTGCGGCGAGGCCTTCATGGCCTGCCGGTACCACTCGTGAAAATGCTGCATGCCGTCTTCCATCGGGCTTTGGTACGGGCCCACCTCGTCGTCACCGCGCTCCATCAGGGCCCGCCGGCCCGCGTCCATGCGCAGCGCGATCTCGTCGTCTTCTACGCAGGTCTCCAGATAGGCCGCCTGCTCCGCTTCCACAAATTCGCGCTCAAAGGCGGCGATTTCTTCCGGGTAGAAGAACTCCACCACGTTGAGCGTCTTCTGCGGCCCCTTGGGGATCAGGTGGCTGACCACCAGCACATGCGGATACCACTCCACCATCAAGGTGGGGAAGTAGGTCAGCCAGATCGCGCCATGCGCAGGCGGCGCGCCATTGCGGTACTTCAGCACCGCATCGTGCCAGCGCTGGTACACCGGCGAGCCAGGCTTTTCCAGAGCCTTGTGCACCCCCACCGTCTGCACGCTGTGATGCGGGCCGAACTCCCAACGCAGGTCTTCGCAGGTGACGAAGGCACCCAGCCCAGGGTGAAAGGGCCCCACGTGGTAGTCCTCAAGATAGACCTCGATAAAGGTCTTCCAGTTGTAGGCGCACTCGTGCACCTGCACCTTGTCGAGCACATAGCCGCTGAAGTCGAGCTCGTGTTGCGGCCCCAAGCGGGCCAGCTCACTGGCCACCTGGCGGCTGCCCGCTTCAAAGACCAGGCCGTTCCAGGTTTGCACCGGGTAGTTGCGCAGGTTCAGGCAGGGGTCGTCAGCGAAGTGAGGGGCGCCCAGCAGTTGGCCGTGGAGGTCATAGGTCCAGCGGTGCAGCGGGCACACCACCTGTTGGCGCGTGTGGCCACGCCCTTTGAGCATCACGGCCTGGCGGTGGCGGCACACATTGGAGATGAGCTCCACGCCGGTGGGCGTGCGCACCAAGGCGCGGCCCTCCCCCTCAGCCGGCAGGGCGAAATAGTCGCCCACCTCGGGCACGGCCAGCTCGTGGCCCAGATAACGGGGCGAGCCATCGAAGATCAGCCGCTGTTCCTCCTGGAACAACGCCTCGCTGAAATAAGACGAAACCGAGAGTTGAGAGCGGCTGCGCTCCAGGGCTTCCAGCCCAATGCTCAGGTCCGACATGATCCCCGGGGAACCTCCGAAAACAGGATGGGTTGCAGGATGCAAAAGGGGACGGGATTCTAACCACCAGCGCTCCGCCATCGGCGTATGATGGTGTCAACCTCAAGCGTCAACTCAAGTTGACACTTGAGCGGTGCCTACAATTCCGGGTTTTCGACCGCCCTCATGCCCTATGAAGTCTGATTTGCCTGGGGAATCTGCAGAAAACGACGCCGCGCCCCTGCCCGCGCGCTACGAAGACGCGCTGGCCGAGCTTGACAGCCTGGTCCTGGCCATGGAGTCGGGACGCCTGCCGCTGGACGAACTGCTGGTGGCCTACCGCCGGGGTGCGGCCCTGCTGGGCTTCTGCCGCGACCGGCTGCAGGCCGTGGAAGAACAGGTCAAGGTCTTGGAGGACGGCCAGCTCAAACCCTGGAGGGGCTCCTGAGCATGGACTTCCAGGCCTGGATGACCGAACAGCTTCATCAGGTGGAGCAGGCCCTGTCGGCCTGGGTGCCCGCCGATGCGCCGGCCGGCTTGGGCGAAGCCATGCGCTACGGCGTGCTCGATGGCGGCAAGCGCCTGCGCCCTTTGCTGGTCTTGGCAGCAGCACAAGCGGTGAACGGCCACAACCGCGCAGCCCTGCGGGCGGCCTGCGCGGTGGAGCTCATTCACGCCTACTCCTTGGTGCACGACGACATGCCCTGCATGGACAACGATGTGCTGCGCCGGGGCAAGCCTACGGTGCATGTGCGCTTCGGCCAGGCACAGGCCATGCTGGCCGGTGACGCCATGCAGGCACTGGCCTTTGAGCTGTTGACCCCTGCCGACGACGGCGAAGTGGCGCCCGCCCTTCAGGCACGCCTGGTGGCCGTGTTGTCTCGCGGAGCGGGCCACTCGGGCATGGCCGGGGGACAGGCCATCGACCTGGCCAGTGTGGGCCACCAGTTGCAGGAAGACCAGTTGCGCCGCATGCATGAGCTCAAAACCGGCGCCCTGCTGCAAGCCAGCGTGGACATGGGGGCCCTGTGCGGTTCCGCCGACGACTCCACACGCGCAGCCCTGAGCCGCTATGGCCACGCCATCGGATTGGCCTTCCAGGTGGTGGACGACATCCTGGATGTCACCCAGGACACTGAGGTGCTGGGCAAAACCGCCGGCAAGGATCAGGAACAATCCAAGCCGACTTATGTGTCGCTGATGGGGCTTCAAGCCGCACGGCAACACGCCCATGAATTGCACGAGCAGGCGCTGCAGGCCCTGGTGGCCAGCGCCCTGCCCGACACCCAAAGGCTGCGTGAACTCGCAGACCTGGTGGTGCACCGCCAACATTGATGGTGCGCCCAGCCTTGCCGGAGGACCCCATGTCCAAGCCCAACTTTCCCCTGCTGGAATCGATCAACAGCCCCTCTGACCTGCGGCGCCTGTCCCGCTTGGAGCTCAAGTCGCTGGCGCGCGAGCTGCGCGAGTTCCTGCTGCAGTCGGTGGGCAAAACCGGCGGCCACCTGTCCAGCAACCTGGGCACGGTGGAGCTCACCATCGCCCTGCATGCCGTCTACAACACGCCAGAAGACCGCTTGGTGTGGGACGTGGGCCACCAAACCTATCCGCACAAGATCCTCACCGGCCGGCGCGAGCGCTTCCACACCCTGCGCCAGTTGGGCGGCTTGTCGGGTTTTCCGCGCCGCGACGAAAGCGAGTACGACACCTTCGGTACCGCGCACTCCTCCACCTCGATTTCTGCGGCGCTGGGCATGGCCCTGGGCGCGCAGCTCAAGGGTGAAAACCGCAAGGCCGTGGCCATCATCGGCGACGGCGCCATGAGTGCGGGCATGGCCTTCGAGGCCCTGAACAACGGGGGTGTGCCGCATGGCGGTATCACCGCCGACCTGCTGGTGGTGCTCAACGACAACGACATGTCGATCAGCCCACCGGTGGGCGCGCTCAACAAGTACCTGGCGCGGCTGATGAGCGGCAAGTTTTATGCGGCTGCGCGCGAATCGGCCAAGAGCGTGCTGCGCAATGCGCCGCCCCTGTTCGAATTGGCGCGCCGCTTTGAAGAACACGCCAAGGGCATGGTGGCCCCCTCGACCATCTTCGAGGAATTCGGCTTCAACTACGTGGGCCCGATCGATGGCCACGACCTCGACGCCTTGATTCCCACGCTGGAAAACATGCGCCAGATGAAGGGGCCGCAGTTCCTGCACGTGGTCACGAAGAAGGGCTATGGCTACAAGCTCGCAGAAGCCGACCCCATCAAGTACCACGGCCCCTCGCCCTTCGATCCCTCGCAGGGCATCCAAAAGCCCGCCACACCGCCCAAGCCCACCTTCACCCAGGTGTTTGGCAACTGGCTGTGCGACATGGCCGCGGCCGACCCGCGCCTGGTGGGCATCACGCCGGCCATGCTCGAGGGCTCGGGCATGGTGGAGTTTCAAAAGCGCTTCCCGCAGCGCTGCCACGATGTGGGCATCGCCGAGCAGCATGCCGTGACCTTCGCAGGCGGCCTGGCCTGCGAGGGCCTCAAGCCGGTGGTGGCCATCTACTCCACCTTCTTGCAGCGCGGCTATGACCAGCTGATCCACGACGTGGCCTTGCAGAACCTGCCCATGGTGTTTGCGCTGGACCGCGCGGGCATCGTGGGCGCGGATGGCGCCACGCATGCAGGGGCCTACGACATTGCCTTCGTGCGCTGCGTGCCCAATATGAGCCTGCTCACGCCCTCAGACGAACGCGAGTGCCGCATGGCCTTGTCCACCGCCCACGGGCAACAACACCCCGTGGCGGTTCGCTACCCGCGCGGCGCCGGGGTGGGGGTCGAAG
>RGEP01000195.1 GCA_009918225.1 Betaproteobacteria bacterium
AATTTGGCGAAGTCGGTGACTGTGGAGTAGATTCGTCGGGCACGCTTGGCCATTGAACAAGCGGCCACCCGATGCCCCTGTCCTTCACCTCGTTTCGCACCCTGACGGTCGCACTGGCCTGCGTGGCCGGCAACGCGGTGGCGGCCCAGCCGCAGGAGTCCGGGCCCCAGTCTGCAGCCAACCTTCAGTCCCAGGCCCCCGCCGAATTGGCGCAGCGGCTGCAAGCCTTGGTTCAAGCGGAGATTGCCGCTGGCAAGCTGCCCGGCGCCGTGGTGCTGGTGGGCCATCGTGGACGTGTGGTGTACCGCCAAGCCATGGGGCAGCGTGCGATCGTGCCCCAGGCTGAGGCGATGACGCCCGATACGGTGTTCGATGTGGCCAGCCTGACCAAGGTGGTGGCCACCGCCACCGCCACCATGATGTTGGTGGAGCGGGGCGAATTGCGCCTGGCCGACACCGTGGGGCGTTGGATTCCCGAGTTGCAGCAGGAGGCGGCCAAGCGGGTGACGGTGCTGCAGTTGCTGACCCATGTGGCGGGTTACGCGCCGGACTTCGATCTCAAGCAGGCCTGGACAGGCCGAGAAGGGATGCTCCGAGCCCTGGCTTCGGAAGGCCTGGCCCATGCCCCTGGGTCGAAGTTTGTGTACTCCGACATCGGGTTCATCGTGTTGGGCGAAATCATTGAACGGGTCAGTGGCCGCCGGCTCGATCAGTTCTTTGCCCAAGAGATCGCCACCCCTCTGGGCATGCGCGACAGTGTCGCGCGGATGACGTCTCCCGTGGTCGTCAGCGAAGAAGGCTGGACCCGCGGACTGGGCTGGGACATGGCCTCGCCCTTTTCGGCCAACCGCGGCGAACTCTTTCCGCTGGGCTCGTATGGGCACACCGGGTTCACTGGTACTTCGCTGTGGATCGATCCGGTGTCGCAGACGTATGTGGTGTTTTTGTCCAATCGGGTGCACCCCGATGGCAAGGGGGACGTGACGGCCTTGCGTGCCAAGGTGGCGACCATGGTGGCTGCTTGGTACGGGGCTTCTAACCGCCCTGCGCAGCCAAGCCTTGAGAACTTTGAAGCGCAGTACGCCGCACAAGTCGCCGCACAAATGCCGCGGTTCCGGCTTCAGGCGGAAAAAGCGCGAGGGGCCTTCGTACCTGCGGTTCGTGTGGCGCCAAGCGCGGTACTCAACGGCATCGACGTGTTGGAGCGCAATGGGTTTCAGCCGCTGGCAGGCATGCGCCTGGGCTTGGTGACCAACCATACCGGACGCAACCGTGCGGGCCGATCGACCATCGATGTGTTGAGCACGACCAAGTCGGTGCAGTTGGTGGCACTGTTCTCACCCGAACACGGCATTCGGGGCGAACTCGACCAGGCACAGATTGCCGATGACGTCGATGCGGCGACCGGTTTGCCCGTTTATTCGCTCTACGGCAAAAGCCGACGCCCCAAACCGGAGCAGCTGCAGTCGCTCGATGCCTTGGTCTTCGACATCCAGGATATTGGCACGCGCTTTTACACCTACATCTCCACCCTTCAACATGTGATGGAAGAGGCGGCCAAGGCGGGCAAGCCGGTGTTCGTGCTGGACCGCCCAAACCCAATCAATGGGGTACAGGTGGAAGGCCCCTTGGCTGATGCCGACAAGTTGAGTTTCGTAGCCACGCACACCTTGCCCGTTCGCCACGGCATGACCATGGGCGAGTTGGCGCTGATGTTCAACCGGGAACAGGGCATTGGCGCGGACGTGCGTGTGATCGCCATGGAAAACTGGCGGCGCACGCAGTGGTTTGACGAGACACAACAGCTGTGGGTCAATCCATCGCCGAATATGCGCAGCCTCACGCAGGCCACGCTGTATCCCGGTGTGGGCTTGCTCGAATACACCAATGTATCGGTGGGCCGGGGCACGGACACACCGTTTGAGTGGGTGGGCGCTCCCTACATCGATGGTCGTGTGCTAGCCCAGCACCTGAATGCTCGGGGCCTGCCAGGCGTGCGCTTTGTTCCGGTTCGGTTCCAACCGACGGCATCCGTTTTCAAAGGCCAATGGTGTGGTGGGGTGAACATCGTCATCACCGATCGCGCGCAGTTTCGTTCGGTTCGCGTAGGCTTGGAAATGGCTGCGGCATTGCGTCACTTGTATCCCCAAGATTGGAAGGCCGAGCGCCTATTGGCCCTGTTGGTTCATGCGCAGACCTTTGATGCATTGAGCCGGGGCCAGGACCCGCAAGCCCTGTCCTTGACCCTCGATTCTGTGGCGGAGGCTTTCAAGCTGCGGCGTCAACCCTTCTTGCTGTATTGAATGAGCCATGAGGCAAGATCAGGCTTGCACTTGCGGAGGCCTTTCATGAGATTCGAGTCTTCACTGCGCGCCGGCCGCGCCGCATTGGCAGCGATGATGCTGTCTGTGATGGCCGGCTGCGCGATCACGCCACAGAAGGTGACGGTGCCGGTGGCGCCCACCGTTGATCTTCAGCGCTTCATGGGCCCTTGGTACGTGATTGGTGTCATTCCCACCTTCTTGGAAAAAGACATCTACAACGCCATCGAGTCTTATGAACTGGCGCCCGATGGCCGAGTGCTGACCACCTTTACCTTCAACCAAGGCGGTTTTGATGGGCCAGCCAAGCGCATGCAGCCCACGGGCTTTGTGGTGCCGGGCTCCAACAACGCCGTCTGGGGCATGCAGTTCGTCTGGCCGATCAAGGCCGAGTTCGTCATCTCGCATGTCGACGCCCAGTACACCGAGACCATCATTGCACGCAGTGCACGCGACTATGTGTGGATCATGGCCCGCACCCCGACCCTTGACGATCAGCGCTATGCCGCCTTGGTGGGCCGGGTCAAGGCCATGGGTTACGACACCAGCCGACTGGTCAAGGTGCCTCAGCGCGCCCTGCCGGGATTGCCTGCATCGGGCAGGCCCTGAGCTGCAGTTCGATCTCGGTAACGCCGGGGTGACTCGCCGGTTCGCCTCGCAAATTGTTCGTGGAAGTTGGACAGGGTCGGGAAGCCGCAACGGACCGCGATTTCAGCGACGGGGCGGTCGGAACGGATCAACTCCAATTGGGCCTGGGCAATGCGCAAGTCGTTGACGTAGTCGGTGAAGGGTTTGCCCACGGCCTGCTTGAAGGCCCTGCTAAACGCGGCCGGACTGACGTGCAGGAACTCGGCTGCTTGGCCGATGGTGATCTGGTCGTTCAGGTGTTGATGTGTCCAACGCAGCAGGCGCTCAAGCCGCTGGCGGCGGTCGGCCGCGGCAGGGCCCGCTGAGTGCCGAGTGCGCATGCCCAAAGGCCTGATGTCGGGGTCTGCAGCCCCAGCTGCGCTGCAGCTGCCCAGAACAGACAAGAGGTGACCCATGCGGCCGAGCTCTCTGGCGTGAGCCATGGCCAGCAGGTGCGCGGTTATGGTCTTCTTGAGCGCGCCTTCGATGACCAGCGCTGCCGAGTGGCCATCCCACACGCGGGCTTGGACTTCGGCCCAGCCCGGCAGGGCGCTCAAGGCGGCATCGGGCAAGACCTGCACCACCAGGGCGCGGGCCGGCCCTGGGCGTGGCCCGATCGACGTCCAGGTATGGGCCGACCCGGGCCGGATGATCAACAGGTCACCTGCGCCGAAGGGCTCGACGGTTTCGGCCACGAAGCGCAGACCCTGGCCGGACTGGATCCAGGTGATTTCCAGCGCGTCATGCGCGTGCAGCGCGCCTGAAAACGCCTGCTGATTGAGTTGCAGGAAGCGGATGCACCCGGTCGGCTCAGGTGCCAGCCGTTCCCAGGTGACCTTCATCTGTGAATTCCTTTAGGTCTACATCTATTGGCCGTTAATCAGCCTAAAAAATCGATAAAGATGTCATAAAACAGGAATTATGAGTCATCGTTCAGGTGCTGATGAGCCGCCGTTTGGCCGGACACTGGGCGCATGGAAAAGTCTCAGGCTGGGCAGGATGCGCCTGCTGTTGAGCAGGCTCAACAGCCGTGGTGGCGCGG
>RGEP01000196.1 GCA_009918225.1 Betaproteobacteria bacterium
GATGGTCTCGTAGTACTGCACCCGGTCGTTGCCAAAGGTGAAGTTGTTCATCGTGGGCTGGGAAGCGGCCATGACACCCAGGGCACCGAACAGCGCATTGGTGATGCAACTGGAGGTCTCGACATTGCCGGCCACCACCGAAGCCGGTGGGTTCGGGTTCAACATCGATCCTTCGGGAATGATGACCTTTAAGGGTTTGAGGCAGCCGGCGTTGAGGGGAATGTCGTCGTCCACCAGGGTGCGAAAAACGTACAAGACAGCCGCCATGCACACCGCGCGCGGTGCGTTGAAGTTGTTGGCCAGTTGTGGACTGGTGCCGCTGAAATCGATCTCCGCACAGCGGTCTGCCGCATTCACCCGTACCGCCACCTGAATGTGGGCGCCGTTGTCCAGTGGCAGCGTGTAGGCGCCGTCGCGCAAGCGGGTGATCACGCGGCGGACGGACTCTTCAGCGTTGTCCTGCACATGCCGCATGTAGGCTTGAACCACATCCAGGCCGAACTGCTCGACCATGCGCCGCAGTTCCTGCACGCCCTTTTCGTTGGCTGCGATCTGGGCCTTGAGATCGGCGAGGTTCTGTTGGGGGTTTCGGCTGGGATAGCGCCCGCTGCTCAACAGGGCCAGCATTTCCGCCTCCCGCAGGTGGCCCTCCGCAGCTGCGCCGCCTTCGCTGCACTCGCCGCCCTCGCCGCCCTCGCGGCCTTCGCTGCCTTCAGCATCCCGGTGCGCCCTCACCCGCTGTCCGCCTTGCACCAAAAGGAAGTTGCGGATCTGCACACCCTCCTCTTCGATGCAGGTGGAAAACGGCGGCATGGAGCCCGGTGTCAGGCCGCCAATGTCGGCATGGTGGCCACGTGAGCCCACGTAAAACACGGGCTCTTCACGGTCAATGCCCAGCGCCTGTAAAAACACCGGGGTGATCACCGTGACATCGGGCAGATGCGTGCCCCCGTGGTACGGGTCGTTGAGCACGTACACATCACCGGGCTTCATGCGCCCGGTGTTTTCGCGGATCACGGTCTGGATGCTCTCGCCCATCGATCCCAGGTGCACGGGCATGTGCGGTGCATTGGCAATCAGGTGGCCCTGGGCGTCAAACAGGGCGCATGAAAAGTCCAGCCGCTCCTTGATGTTGACCGAGTAGGCGGTGTTCTGCAGCTGCAGCCCCATCTGCTCGGCGATGTTCATGAAGAGGTTGTTGAACACCTCCAACAAGACGGGATCAGCCTGGGTTCCGATCGCGTAGCGCTGCTCACGCGCCACCCGGCGGCTGAGCACCAAATGGTCGCGCTCAGTCAGGTCAGCCTGCCACTCGGGCTCCACCACGGTGGTGGCGTTTTGCTCGGCGATGATGGCAGGCCCCATCAGCCTGTCGCCAGGCCGCAGGTCTTCGCGCACCACCAAGGCGGCGTCGTGCCAGCGACCTTGTGCATACAGGCGCACGGTCTCTCGGCGGGGCACCTCGCGCATGGGGTGCACGGGATGCAAGGGCTCAGCGGGCACATCACCGGCCAAGACCGCCTCGACCGACACCGCTTCCACCATCAAGCGCTTGCCCGTCATCAGGAAGGCATAGCGGCGGCGATAGGCGGCTTCGAAGGCGCGGGTGATGGCCTGCACCCATTCGGCGGCTGCGGTGTCAGTGGAGCCGGAAGGGGCAGCGGGCGCGGCAGGACCGGCGTGCTCGGAGTGCTCGGCGTGCTCAGCAGGCTCGGTTTTCGGCAGATCCACCCCCACCACCAAGGCCGAATCGGTGCCCTCGTAGCGCACGTGCACCCGATGCGCCACGGCCAACCGGCCGCTGGCCAGCGGCGAGCCGCTCCAGGCCTGGCTGGCCGAATGGGCCAGCGCCTGCAGTTGGTCGCGCAACTGGGGCACGAGGTCCACGCTCAAGGGCCGTTCCACGGCCTGTTCCCGAATGCGCGATTGGTCGGCCAGGCCCATGCCGTAAGCACTGAGCACACCGGCCAGAGGGTGCACCAGCACCCGGCCCATGCCCAGGGCGTCGGCCACCTGGCAGGCGTGCTGCCCACCGGCGCCACCGAAACACTGCAGCGTGTAGCGTGTCACGTCGTAGCCGCGGGCCACCGAAATCTTCTTGATGGCATTGGCCATCTGCTGCACCGCAATGCGCACGAATCCCTCGGCTGCGGCTTCGGGGCTGCTGCCGGTTTGCTGGGCGATGGCAGCAAAGCCCTGCACCGCCGCTTCGCGGCTCAAAGCTTGGTCACCGGCCGGGCCGAACACCCGGGGAAACCACTGCGGCTGCAGCTTGCCCAAGAGCACGTTGGCATCCGTGACCGTCAGGGGCCCGCCCCGGCGGTAGCACGCCGGGCCGGGGTTGGCACCGGCGCTTTGTGGCCCTACGCGGAACCGCGCGCCGTCGAACTGCAGGATGGAGCCTCCGCCAGCGGCCACCGTGTGGATGCTCATCATCGGTGCGCGCATGCGCACCCCCGCCACCTGGGTTTCGAATTCACGCTCGAACTCGCCGGCGTAGTGCGACACGTCCGTGGAGGTCCCCCCCATGTCGAAGCCGATCACCTTGAGCGATCCTGCCTGGGACTCCGGCGCGAAGGCCATCTCCGCGGTGCGCGCCATGCCCACGATGCCCCCCGCCGGGCCCGAGAGGATGGCGTCCTTGCCCTGAAAGGCCTGCGCATCGGTTAAGCCCCCGGACGACTGCATGAAGTACAGCGGCACGCCAGGCATTTCAGCGGCCACCTGGTCGACATAGCGGCGCAGGATGGGGGACAGATAGGCGTCCACGACCGTGGTGTCTCCACGGCTGACGAACTTCATGAGTGGGCTGGTTTCATGCGAGGTGCTCACCTGGGTGAAGCCCACTTCGCGGGCCAAGCGTGCGGCCGCTTGCTCGTGCGCGGTATAGCGGTAGCCGTGCAGGAACACGATGGCCACGCTGCGCAAGCCGGCGTCATGCGCAGCCCACAAGCGTTCTCGAAGGTGCTCTTCTTCCAGCGCTTGCACCACCTCACCATGGGCGCCCATGCGCTCCTGCGCCTCAATCACCCGCTGGTACAGCCCCTCGGGCAGCACGATGTGGCGATCAAACAAGCGAGGGCGGTTTTGGTAGGCAATCCGCAAGGCGTCACGAAAGCCGCGGGTGGTCACCAAGAGCGTGGGCTCGCCCTTGCGCTCCAGCAGGGCGTTGGTGGCCACGGTGGTGCCCATCTTGACGCAGGCCACCTGTTCAGGGCTGATGGCCTGGTCCGGGCGCAGGCCCAGCAAGTGGCGAATGCCCGCGACCGCGGCGTCCCGATAGCGCTCAGGGTTTTCAGACAGCAACTTGTGGGTGAGCAGCTGGCCATCGGGGCGGCGCGCCACGATGTCGGTAAACGTACCGCCCCGGTCGATCCAGAACTCCCAGCTCATGGCACGAGTGTAGGGTCCGGTGGCGTGCCCCCGGGAAACCCTTGGTGCAGAACCCGTCGCTCGGTTCCTACATTACGGCTTTCCCCTACTACGAGGAACTTGCCATGCTTCGTCGCGTTTTCACGGCCGTCCTGGCCACGGGTGCTTTGGGCTTCAGCCTGCACGCTTCTGCCCAAACCAAGTGGGACCTGCCATCGGCCTACCCGGCCACCAACTTCCATTCGGTCAACCTGGCAGCGTTCGCAGCCGATGTGGACAAGCTCAGCGGCGGCAAGTTGAAGATCACGGTGCACCCCAATGCGTCTTTGTTCAAGGCGCCTGAGATCAAACGCGCGGTCCAAGGTGGGCAAGCCCAGGCGGGCGAGATCCTCATGGCCAACTTCCAGAACGAGTGGCAGGTCTACGGTGCCGATGGCTTGCCCTTCTTGGCCGACAGTTACGAAGAAGCCATGAAGATGTACCGTGCCCAGAAACCGCTGCTCGAAAAGAAGCTGTCCGACCAGGGCATGATGTTGTTGTATTCGGTGCCCTGGCCACCGCAGGGCATCTACAGCAAGAA
>RGEP01000197.1 GCA_009918225.1 Betaproteobacteria bacterium
ACCTCGTATTCGACGAACAACCGCATCATGGTGCCGTTCTTCGTGTACTACTCGATGTTCGGCTTCCAGCGCATCGGTGACCTGGCCTGGGCGGCCGGTGACATGCAGGCCCGTGGCTTCCTGCTGGGCGGTACCTCCGGCCGCACCACGCTCAATGGCGAAGGCTTGCAGCACGAAGACGGGCACAGCCACATTCTGGCCGGCACCATCCCCAACTGCGTGTCCTATGACCCCACGTTTGCGCACGAGGTGGGCGTGATCCTGCACCACGGCATGAAGCGCATGGTCGAGCGCCAGGAGAACGTCTTCTTCTACGTGACCCTGCTCAATGAGAACTACCCCATGCCCGGCCTCAAGCCCGGCACTGAGGAACAGATCATCAAGGGCATGTACCTGCTCGAGCGCGGTGAGGGCGCCAAGGCTGCGCCGCAGGTCAACCTGCTGGGCTCGGGCACCATCCTGCGCGAGAGCCTGGAAGCCAAGAAGCTGCTGGCCGTGGACTGGGGCGTGGTGGCCCATGTGTGGAGCTGCCCGAGCTTCAATGAGCTGACCCGCGAGGGCCAGGACTGCGCCCGATGGAACCTGCTGCACCCCACGGAGAAGCAGCGCGTGCCCTTCGTGACGCAGCAGCTGTCCACGCTGGCGGGCCCGGTGGTGGCCGCCACCGACTACATGAAGAACTACGCCGAGCAGATCCGCGCCTTCGTGCCCAAGGACAAGACCTACACCGTCTTGGGCACCGACGGATTTGGCCGCTCGGACTTCCGCAAAAAGCTGCGCGAGCACTTTGAGGTCAACCGCCACTATGTGGTGGTGGCCGCGCTAAAGGCCTTGGCAGACGAGGGCCAGCTGCCTGCTGCGAAGGTGGCCGAGGCGATCAAGAAGTACGGTTTGAACACCGAAAAGATCAACCCCCTGTTCGCTTGAACGCATTACGGAGACAGGAACATGGCACTGGTTGAAGTAAAGGTCCCCGACATTGGGGATTTCGATGAAGTGGCCGTCATCGAGGTGCTGGTCAAGCCCGGCGATACGGTGAAGTTGGAGCAAAGCCTGATCACCGTCGAGAGCGACAAGGCCTCGATGGAGATTCCTTCCAGCCACGCCGGCGTGGTCAAGGAGCTCAAGGTCAAGTTGGG
The DNA here is from genome assembly GCA_009918225.1 of Betaproteobacteria bacterium. Taxonomy (GTDB): domain Bacteria; phylum Pseudomonadota; class Gammaproteobacteria; order Burkholderiales; family Burkholderiaceae_C; genus RFTU01. Next base: position 1,140 of record RGEP01000197.1, read on the forward strand.
TGACAAGGTCAAAGAGGGCGCGCTGGTGTTGGTGCTGGAAGCCGAAGCGGCCGGTGCGGCAGCCGGCCCGGCTCCTGCGGTGCCCTCGGCGCCCGCTGCGGCCGCCGCCAATCCTGCACCGGGTCCGGCGGCTGCACCCGCCCCGGTGCCCGCGCCCACGCCAGCCGCCGCAGCGGTTGCGCCCACAGCGGCCCCCACAGCGGCCGCGCCGCTTGCAGCCGCCCACAACCCCACTGCGGCGCCGGCCACGGGTTTGCCGCATGCATCGCCCTCGGTGCGCAAGTTCGCACGCGAGCTGGGTGTGCCCCTGGCCGAAGTCAAGGGCAGTGGGGCCAAAGGCCGCATCACCCAGGCCGATGTTCAGGCCTTCACCCAGGCGGTGATGGCTGGCACCCGCCAAACGGCTGCCCAAGCCGCAAAGGCACCGGCTGGTGGAGGCGAAGCCCTGGGGCTGATCCCCTGGCCGAAGGTTGATTTCGCCAAGTTTGGTCCGATCGAACGCAAGGAACTGGGCCGCATCAAGAAGATCAGCGGCGCCAATCTGTTCCGCAACGCCGTGATGATCCCGGCCGTCACCAACCACGACGATGCGGACATCACCGAGCTTGAAGCCTTCCGTGTGGCCACGAACAAGGAAAACGAAAAGGCGGGCGTGAAGGTCACGATGTTGGCCTTCCTCATCAAGGCCTGCGTCGCTGCACTCAAGAAGTTTCCCGAGTTCAACAGTTCACTGGATGGCGACGAGCTCGTCTACAAGCAGTACTGGCATATCGGCTTTGCGGCGGACACGCCCAACGGCCTGGTGGTACCGGTGATCAAGAACGCCGACCAGAAGGGCATCCTGCAGATCAGCCAGGAAATGGGCGAGCTGGCCAAGAAGGCCCGCGAAGGCAAGTTGGGCCCCGCCGACATGAGCGGCGCCACCTTCACCATTTCCAGTTTGGGTGGCATTGGCGGGCGTTATTTCACGCCCATCATCAACGCGCCTGAAGTGGCGATCCTGGGGGTGTGCAAGAGCCAGATGGAGCCGGTGTGGAACGGCAAGGAGTTTGTGCCGCGCCTGATGCTGCCTTTGTCGCTGACCTGGGACCACCGGGTGATTGATGGGGCCGCTGCCGCTCGCTTCAATGCCTACCTCGGTCAGGTCCTGGCGGATTTCCGCCGCATCATGCTTTGACGGGAGACGCTATGTCCATCATCGACATCAAGGTCCCCGACATCGGCGACTTCAAGGAAGTGGCCGTGATCGAGGTGCTGGTCAAACCTGGCGACACGATCAAGGTCGAGCAGAGCCTGATCACCGTGGAATCCGACAAGGCTTCGATGGAGATTCCGTCCAGCCACGCGGGTGTGGTCAAGGAACTCAAGGTCAAGCTGGGCGACAAGGTGGGCGAGGGCACGGTGGTGCTGTCCTTGGAGGTCGACGCTGACACGGCACTGGGCGCCTCTGCTTCGGCCTCGCCCTCGCCTTCATCGTCGTCCACAACGCCATCCACAACCGCCCCCGGGCCCTCAGCAGCCCCGTCTCCTGCAGCCTCGGCCGCACCCGTCCCGCCTGCAGCCGCCCCGATGGCCGGTGGCGCATCGGGTTCCACCACAGCAGCTGTGGTCGCTGACGACGGCTCGCCCTTCGACCTGGACTGCGACGTGCTGGTGCTGGGCGCGGGCCCGGGCGGCTACAGCGCGGCCTTCCGTGCGGCCGACCTCGGCCTGAAGGTGGTGTTGGTGGAGCGCTACTCGACCCTGGGCGGTGTGTGCCTCAACGTGGGCTGCATACCTTCGAAGGCCCTGCTGCACGTGGCAGCGGTGATGGACGAGGTCAGCCACATGGCCGATCTGGGCGTGGAGTTTGGCGCGCCCAAGCTCAACATCGACAAGCTGCGCGGCCACAAGGAAAAGGTCATTGGCAAGCTCACCGGGGGCTTGTCGGCCATGGCCAAGATGCGCAAGGTCACGGTGGTGCGCGGCTATGGCGCCTTCACGGCCAGCCATCGCGTGACGGTCGAAGAAACCACGGGCACTGCGCAAGAGAAAACGGGCAGCAAGAAGATCATCGCCTTCAAGCGCTGCATCATCGCGGCCGGCTCACAAGCGGTGCGCCTGCCCTTCTTGCCGGAGGATCCGCGCATTGTGGACAGCACCGGCGCCTTGGGCCTTCAGTCCGTCCCCACGCGCATGCTCATCATTGGCGGCGGCATCATCGGCTTGGAGATGGGCACGGTCTACAGCACCCTGGGCGCCCGCCTGGACGTGGTGGAAATGCTCGATGGCCTGATGCAAGGGGCCGACCGTGACCTGGTCAAGGTCTGGCAGAAGATGAACGCCCACCGCTTCGACAACATCATGCTCAAGACCAAGACGGTGGGGGCTCAGGCCACGCCCGAAGGCATCAAGGTCCAGTTCGAAGGCCTGGACGGCAGCAAGAGCGAGGGCACCTATGACCTTGTGCTGCAGGCCGTGGGCCGTACGCCCAATGGCAAGAAGATCGCAGCCGACAAGGCCGGTGTGAAGGTCAGTGACCGGGGCTTTATCGATGTCGACATTCAAATGCGGACCAATATGGCCCACATTTTTGCCATCGGCGACATCGTGGGCCAGCCGATGTTGGCCCACAAGGCCGTGCACGAAGCGCATGTGGCTGCCGAGGTGATTGCCGGTGAACTCCAGGGTGACCAAGACCTGGCCCGTTCGGCGTTTAACGCCCGCGTGATTCCCAGCGTGGCCTACACCGACCCCGAAGTGGCCTGGGTGGGCCTCACCGAGGATCAGGCCAAGGCCCAGGGCATCAAGGT
>RGEP01000198.1 GCA_009918225.1 Betaproteobacteria bacterium
GAATCCAGTAGTCGGGTTCGCGGTAGTCCAGGCGGTTGATGGTGATGGGGGCGGTGCCTTCGCGCATGAGGATCTCCGAAAAATTTACAGGCCTTGCTTCAGGCTGGCCGTGATGAAGCTGTCCAGGTCGCCGTCCAACACCTTTTGCGTGTTGGAGATTTCCACGCTGGTGCGCAGGTCCTTGATGCGGCTTTGGTCCAGCACGTAGCTGCGGATCTGGTGGCCCCAGCCCACGTCGGTCTTGCTGTCCTCGAGCTTTTGCTGCTCTTCGCGCTGCTTGCGCATCTCGTGCTCATACAGGCGCGAGCGCAGCATCGCCCAGGCTTCATCCCGGTTGCGGTGCTGTGAGCGGTCGTTCTGGCACTGCACGACGATGCCCGTGGGGATGTGCGTCAGGCGCACGGCCGAATCGGTCTTGTTGATGTGCTGGCCGCCGGCGCCGCTGGCGCGGAAGGTGTCGGTGCGCACATCAGCGGGGTTGATGTCGATCTCGATGGAGTCGTCGACTTCTGGGTACACGAACAGGGAGGCAAAAGAGGTGTGGCGCCCGCCCGCCGAATCGAAGGGGCTCTTGCGCACGAGGCGGTGCACGCCGGTTTCGGTGCGCAAGTGGCCGTAGGCATAGTCCCCTTCAACCTTGATGGTGGCGCTGCGGATCCCGGCCACATCGCCCTCGGTCTCTTCCATCACCTCGGCCTTGAAGCCCTTGCGCTCGCAGTACTTCAAATACTGGCGCAGCAGCATCGAGGCCCAGTCGCAGGCCTCCGTTCCGCCCGCACCAGCCTGAATGTCGATGAAGCAGTTCAGCGGGTCAGCCTGGTTGGCGAACATGCGGCGGAACTCGAGTTGCTCCACGATGTCGCGCAACTTTTCGGTTTCGTCTGAGATGGCCTTGAGACCGTCCAGATCGGCCTCTTCCTTGCTCATTTCAAAGAGCTCGGTGTTGTCGCGCAGGTTTTGGGCGAGGTGGTTGATGGTCTCCACCACGGTTTCCAGGGACTTCTTTTCCCGGCCCAACTCCTGGGCACGCTTGGGTTCATTCCAAACGGCTGGGTTTTCCAGGGCCGCGTTGACTTCGTTCAGGCGCAGCGATTTGCGGTCGTAGTCAAAGATACCCCCGGAGTTGCTCGGTGCGCTCGGAGAGGTCAACCAAGGCATTGCCAATGGCGTTGATTTGTTCGATGTCCATGATGAGAATCCGATCAGGCGCAGTCTGGTGCGCTGGGCCGGGCCAAAAGCAAGCCCTGTGTGCAGGCTTGGGCGCAGCGTGGGCGCGCGCAAACCTCCTGGAAAACCCGTGATTTTCGCATGCCCAGCCCGTCTCAGCGCTTTCCCCTATCGGGTTCTCCCCCGCGCACACCGGCACCCTTCGCCCGTAGCATGGCCCAAGGGGCTCTGCGAAAGCAGCAGAGTCCGTTCTTCAGATCCGCGCAAGGGTGCGCCGTGTGGCGCCACTTGGGCCAGCAGGAGACAACCGTGGACATGGGTTGCCTGATCGCAGGAGTGGAGTTGAGCGGTGGCGTGCGCTTGGCGCGCTGCGATGCCGCGTCCTCGCGCGAGGTGGTTGACTACCTAGAAGGCGCCTTGGGCCTGGCGCACCACCTGTGGCGGGAGCTGCCAGGGCCGCAGGGCTCCACTGCCTTGGTGCTCACCCCTGAGGCCCAGGCAGCCCTGATGCCTGGCCACGACACCTTGCACCTGCGACAGCACTTGGACCCCGTGGTGGCCGACCTGGACCGCGCCCTGGAGCGCGAGGTGGCTGTGGCCTTGTTGGGCAGCCCGCAGCCCTTTCACTTCGACAGCGCCGCTGGTTTCGCATCGCATGTGCGGGTGCAGCGTCGCATCTGCCGGGCCGCTGCGCGCACGGCGGTGGCCTTCAAAACCTTGGCTGCCGAGCGCCCCGATCGTTACTGGACCTACGACGAAGAGGCGGGCTTTTTGTTGCAGCCGGGGCAAGCGCTGACCGACGCCTTGCGCGCGGCCACCCAGCCGTCTGTGACCGGGCAGCTCTATGACTTCTCGTGCTACCGGGCCAGCGAGTACGTGATCTTGCTGGGTTTGTCGGAAGAGCTGGAGCTGGTGAACCCGGCTCAACTGGCGCAGTTGGAAGCGCGTTGCCGGCGCCGCGCCATCCGCTCACGCGAGTTTCACGAGGTCTTTCTCGATGAATTCGGCTCGCACGAAAGCCCGGTGCCTTCGCGCTACTTCGTCCCGGGTGACCGGCTGTGGTTTCGCAACCCCGATGCACGGTCCTCCGATGCCCTGGGCTATGAGGGCTCCTGGGTCATTTACCTGGGTGGCGGTTTGTTCAGCAACTTCTGGAAGCACGAGCAGCCCTATACGCTCGAAGACAAGTGCATCGAGATCTACCACTGGCGTGATGGGGCCTACCAAGACGATCAACAAGAGTGGCAGATGGACGAGGGGCGGGTGGAGGCCTGCGTGGCCGCTACGCAGGCCGATGGGGTGATGCGCCGCCAGGTCTTGCAGCGCATGATGCGCCTTCGCGACCGGCAGGGCGAGTACGCCGACGGTGGTTGCCTCGATGCTTCGCGCGAACAGCCCAAGAGCGTGTGGCCCCAACACTGCATGCTGCAGGTGCTGCCGGCCTGAGGAAGTTGGCGTATGACGCGTGGGCTTCTCAGCGCCTGAGATGCTGATGGCTTGAGGTGCGCAGCCCGGCTTCAGTCGAGGAAGGATTCGATCAAGTGCGCCAAGACCTGCGGTTGGTCGTGGTGCAGCATGTGGCCGCAGTCCTCGATCCATTCGCTGCGCACCTGGGGCACCACCTTGAGCCGCTCCTGAAACTCCGCCAAGCTGTAACGGTCGCCCCACCACTGGGCGAGGTCGGTCTGGCGCCCGACCACCGACAGCACCGGCGCGCTGATGCGCTTCCAGCAGGCCAAGACCTCCGGCACCCGGTAAAGCATCGGGTTCACGCGCTTGTGCGCCGGGTCACCCAAGATGTGCCATCGCCCCTGCGGGTCGGGCTGTGCCCACTGCTGTGACAGCCAGGCCGCTTTGTCGGCGCTCAGCCGCGGGTTGTTCTTCATCAGGCGGCGGGCCACACCCTCGGCGCTGTCATAGGGGCGCAGGTCTTGTGGGACGTTCAGCTCGTCGAGCCACTTGGCGTACTGGGTGGGCGCGTGATCGGCGGGCCGCTCGGGCAGGCCAAAGCCTTCGAGGTTGATCAGCCGGCGGATGCGGGACGGGCGTATGCCCGCATACATCATCACCACGTTGCCGCCCATGCTGTGACCCAGAAGGTCGATGTGCGGCCATTCAGGCCACCCCACTTCGGGCGCACGCAGCAGGGCTTCCAGGTCGGCCAGGTAATCGGGGAACCAGAAACTGTCGGTATGCGAGGCCACGCGGCTGTGGCCAAAGCCCCGCCAGTCGGGGGCCACGATGAAGCGATCTTGCGCCATTGCATCGACCAGGAATTGCCAGGAGGCGGCCACGTCCATCCAGCCGTGCACCAGGACCAAAGCAGGGCGCTGCTCACTGCACCGGCTTGGGTCACCCCACAGCCTGAGGTGGTAGTTCACGCCCCGGATGGGCAGGTGCAGGCTGCGGCTTTCGCGCCTGGGGCGATACGGCAGCATGGCCGACGCGTCAGGCGTCGGCGCCGGCGGGCGCTGGGCTTCGTTCATCCGCGCATCCTAGCGTTGCGGTGAACAGCCCTTCGATCAGCTCCAGCCTGGCTCGGCGCTGTGCCTGCGCGGCGTGCTCGCTGAGCTCGCCCAAGAGTGAGTCACCCAAGAGTGCGCTGTACAGCACGAAGGCACGGCGCCGCGCATCCATGACGCCAAAGCCCAATGCCGAAAACACCTGAGCGATGTAGCCCATGCGGCTCTCGTCGGCTTCGCGCACCACTTGGGCGGCCATCTCGTCGCGGCGCCCCCAGGCTCGAATCGCCAGCTCGATGCG
>RGEP01000199.1 GCA_009918225.1 Betaproteobacteria bacterium
AGGTGCTCAACACGTCTTGCTGACCCCCAGTGGCCTGTCGGCCATTGCCGTGGTGGACCAGGCGCTGTTGTCCGCAGGCGAGCACCTGCTGATTCCCGACAACGCCTACGCTCCGAACAAGGCGCTGGCGCGGCATGAGCTGGCACGTTGGGGCATTGCCCATGGCGTATATGACCCGATGGATCCGGCTTCTTTGAAGGCGGCTTTGCAGCCCAACACCCGATTGGTGTGGCTGGAGGCGCCGGGATCGGTGACGATGGAGTTTCCCGACCTGCGGGCCTTGGTTCGCGTGGTGCGCGAGTCGGCACCTCAGGCCGTGCTGGCTTTGGACAACACCTGGGGAGCCGGCTTGGCCTTTGATGCCTTTGCGCTGGGAGAGGGCTTGGCGGTAGACCTGACGGTGCACGCCTTGACCAAGTACCCCTCTGGCGGTGGCGATGTGCTGATGGGCTCGATTGCCGTGCGCGACCGCGCCCTGCACGACCGGCTGGCCTGGACACACAGCCGCCTGGGCGTTGGGGTGGGCGCCAACGATGTGGAGGTGGTCTTGCGCGCGCTGCCCACCATGGCCTTGCGCTATGCGGCCCAAGATGCGGCAGCCCGAACCCTGGCCCACTGGTGCCAGGCGCAGCCGGCGGTGCGGCGTGTCTTGCATCCGGCCTTGCCGGGCTCGCCGGGGCATGCGCATTGGGCCAGCCTGTGCCGCGCGGCCGCGGGTCTGTTTTCGCTGGAGATGGATCCGCGCTACAGCGCTGCGCAGGTTGATGCCTTCGTCGATGCGCTCGAACTGTTCGGCATCGGCTGGAGTTGGGGCGGCGCCATGAGCCTGGCGGTGGCCTACGAGTCCCGGGAACTGCGCAGCCTGGGCGGGGCCTACGAGGGTGTCATCGTGCGCTTGTCCATCGGGCTGGAAGCGGTGCAAGACCTGCAGGCTGATCTGGAGCAGGCGTTCCAGCGCCTGTCGTGCTGAACAGGGCCGAGTCCAGCCCTGTCAGCCGCGCCAACCCTTAGCGGTTGCGCGACTTCATCGCCCGTTCGACTTCGCGCTTGCCCTCGCGCTCTTTGATGGTGTCGCGCTTGTCGTGTTCAGCCTTGCCCTTGGCCAAGGCGATTTCCGCCTTCACCCACCCGTTCTTGAAGTGCAGGTTCAGCGGCACCAGGGTGTAGCCCCGCTGCTCGACCTTGCCCACCAGGCGCCGAATCTCAGCCTTTTGCAGCAGCAGCTTTTTGGTCCGGTCGGCATCGGGCCGCACATGGGTGCTGGCCGTTCGCAGGGCATTGATGCGGCAGCCAATCAAGAACAGCTCACCGTTTTTGACCAGCACATAGCCGTCGGTGAGCTGCACCTGGCCAGACCGGATGGCCTTGACCTCCCAACCCTCGAGCACGACCCCCACCTCGTGGCGCTCCTCGAGGTGGTAGTCGAACCGGGCCCGCCGGTTCTCGGCGATGAGGGCAGGGGTGTTGGCCATGAACTTAAAATTGCGCCATTCTATGAAGCATGTGCGGAAATCCGTTCTGCTGTGGTACTCGGCCCGGCAGATGTACGACTTGGTCACCCAAGTGCAGGCCTATCCGGAGTTTCTGCCCTGGTGCGACCGTGCGGAGGTGCTGGAGCAGACCGCTGCGGGCATGACCGCTCGTCTGGGCCTGGCCTTTTCGGGCCTGCGCCACTCCTTCACCACGCGCAACACCCACCAAGCCGGTCGAGTGGTCACCGTTGAATTGGTGGATGGGCCGTTTTCACGTTTGGAGGGCCGCTGGGCCTTCACGCCCGTGGGCGGGACCCCGTCCGATACCCTTCAAACCCAGGATGATGCCGATCCCTGCGCCTGTCGGGTTGAGCTGGATCTTCAGTATGCGCTGCGCACAGGACCGCTGGAGCTGGTGCTCAGCCCCATGTTCGACCGGGTGGCCAACACCCTGGTGGACTCCTTCGTCAAGCGAGCAGAGGCGGTGTATGGAGCACGCTGAAAGCCCGGGTTTGGGCACCGTCATGCAGGTGCAGCTGGCCTGGTCGCCGCGCCCGCAGGAGGTGCTGCTGGAGAACCTGAGCCTGCCCACTGGCGCCACGCTGGCCGATGCGCTCAAGGCCAGCCAGCTGGTGCGTGAGCAGGCGCCGGGGCCGCTCGAAGGCTTGCGCTGCGGTGTGTGGTCCAAGCTTCGGCCTTTGGACCATCTGCTGCGAGATGGGGACCGCATTGAGGTCTATCGCCCCTTGCTGGTAGACCCAAAAGAGGCACGGCGTCAGCGCTATCGCAAGAGCGGCTCCAAGCGGGCTGGCCCCTCGGGCACCTCCGTATAATTCGTTTTTGCGTCCGGAGATTTCTCATGCGCCTGATCGGCAAAGCGCTCACCTTCGATGACGTGCTGTTGGTCCCCGCCTTTTCGAAGGTGCTTCCGCGGGACACCAGCCTGGCCACCCGCTTCACGCGCAACATTGCCCTGAACCTGCCCTTGGTGTCGGCCGCCATGGACACGGTGACCGAGGCGCGTTTGGCCATTGCCATCGCGCAGGAGGGTGGCATCGGTATCGTCCACAAGAACCTCACCGCAGCCCAGCAGGCCGCCGAGGTGGCGCGCGTCAAGCGTTACGAGTCGGGCATTTTGCGCGACCCGATCATCATCACCCCCGACACCACGGTGCGACAGGTCAAGGCCTTGTCTGAGCAATACGGTGTTTCGGGCTTTCCGGTGGTGGAAGGCGGCCGCGTGGCCGGCATCGTCTCGGGGCGGGACCTGCGCTTTGAAACCCGCATGGACGTTCAGGTGCGCGACATCATGACGCCCCGCGAGCGTCTGATCACGGTTCGGGAAGGCGCCTCCATTGAAGAGGGCAAAGCCCTTATGCACCAGCACAAACTCGAACGCGTGTTGGTGGTCAACGACGCCTTTGAGCTGCGGGGTCTGATGACCGTCAAGGACATCACCAAGCAAACCAACTTCCCCAACGCCGCCCGCGATGCCCAGGGCAAGCTGCGTGTAGGCGCGGCCGTGGGCGTGGGCGAGGGAACCGAAGAGCGGGTCGAACTGCTGGTGAAGGCGGGGGTGGACGCCATCGTGGTGGACACCGCACATGGCCACAGCGCGGGCGTTATCGAGCGCGTCCGTTGGGTCAAGGCCAACTTCCCTGGCGTGGATGTGATCGGCGGCAACATCGCCACCGGTGCGGCTGCCTTGGCTTTGGCTGAGGCGGGGGCAGATGCCGTGAAGGTGGGCATTGGCCCGGGCTCGATTTGCACCACCCGTATCGTGGCGGGCGTGGGTGTGCCGCAAATCACCGCCATCGACAACGTGGCCAGCGCCCTCAAAGGCACCGGCGTACCCCTCATTGCCGACGGCGGCATCCGCTTCAGTGGTGACATTGCCAAGGCCATGGCCGCCGGTGCCAGCACCGTGATGATGGGCGGTATGTTTGCGGGCACTGAAGAGGCGCCCGGTGAGGTCATCCTCTACCAGGGGCGCAGCTACAAGAGCTACCGCGGCATGGGCTCCATTGGCGCCATGAAGGCCGGGTCGGCCGACCGCTACTTCCAGGAAAACGACGAGACCACCAACCCCAACGCCGACAAGCTCGTGCCGGAGGGTATCGAAGGGCGCGTGCCCTACAAGGGGTCCATGGTCAACATCATTTTCCAGATGGCCGGTGGCTTACGGGCTGCTATGGGCTACTGTGGATGCGCCAGCGTGGCCGACCTGCATGAGCGGGCTGAATTCGTGCAGATCACGGCCGCGGGCATCCGTGAGAGCCATGTGCACGATGTGCAGATCACGAAGGAAGCGCCCAACTACCGCATGGAGTAGGGCTGCACATGAGCGCCTTCGCCGGTCGAGCGCCGGCCATGCCCTTTATTCTGATCACCGTCCTCATCGACATGGTGTCGGTGGGCCTGATCATCCC
>RGEP01000200.1 GCA_009918225.1 Betaproteobacteria bacterium
TTTCTGGTCGGTGAAGAGGCCAGTTTCATCGTGATGTGCGACGGCACCCATGTGCAGCCCATGGCCACCAGCCAGGACCACAAGCGCATCGGCGATGGCGACACGGGGCCCAACACGGGTGGCATGGGGGCCTACTCCCCCGCGCCCGTGGTCACGCCCGATGTACATGCCCGGGTGATGCGCGAAATCATTCTGCCCACCATTGAAGGCATGCGGGCTGATGGCATCCCGTTCACCGGTTTTCTGTATGCCGGTCTGATGATCGATGCCAACGGCAGCGCCAAGACCTTGGAATTCAACACCCGCATGGGTGACCCGGAAACGCAGCCGATTCTGATGAGGCTGAAGACCGATCTGGTGGACGTGATGATCCAGGCCACCAGCGGTGCGCTGGACGCGGCGCCCATGGAGTGGGACCGCCATGTGGCCCTGGGGGTGGTGATGGCCGCGCCGGGCTACCCGGACGCGGTGGTGATGGCCGCGCCGGGCTACCCGGACGCTCCGCGCAAGGGCGACCCCATCACGGGCTTGCCGGCAGCTCACGACCAAGCCCTGGTGTTCCATGCGGGTACGGTGCGCGAGGCTGACGGCACCCTGCGCACCAGCGGTGGCCGCGTGCTGTGCGTGACCGCCTTGGGCGACTCCGTCAAAACCGCCCAACAGCGCGCCTACGATCACCTGCAGGGCATCCATTACGACGGGGCCCAGTACCGCCGCGACATCGGTTGGCGCGCTATTCGGCGATAAGCTGGTATCGCCCCACGGACACGAGACGCTACACCCCAATGGCCCTTTTGCAGTTCGAGGCCCCTATGAGCACCACCTTGATCACCGAGCGCCCCGTGCAACTGCACGGCAGTCCCTTGGCCTTGTGGACCCTGCGCCGCCTGGGCTGGACGCTTGACTTTTCAGGGCTGCCGGGGCCCCAAGGGGTGATGGTGGTTTACCCCCACACGTCCAACTTCGATTTCCCCATTGGCTTGCTGGCCAAATGGGCCATGGGCTTGCAGGTCAACTTCTGGGGCAAAGACTCCTTGTTTCGTGTCCCCCTGTTTGGGGCCTGGATGAAGTGGTTGGGCGGCGTGCCCGTCAACCGCTCGGCGCCGGGTGGTTTGGTGGCGCAGGCAGCCGATCACTTGCGCCGCTGCCGAAACGAGAGCACCTTTGCCTGGTTGGTCGTGGCCCCCGAGGGCACCCGCAAGCTCACCGACGGCTGGCGCAGTGGTTTTTATCGTGTCGCCCACCAGGCCGACGTTCCGCTGGGGCTGGCCACCATCGACTTCGGTCGACACTCGACACCCAACCCGTTCGCCACTACCTGCTGGGACTGCAGGACGCCATCATTTCGGCCCTGGAAGCCGAGGACGGGCAGCCCTTTCTGCGTGACGCGTGGACCCGAGCGCCGGGCGAACGGCTGCAAGGAGATGGCGTATCCCGCCTGGTGGAAGAGGGCCAGGTGTTTGAGCGCGGCGGCTGCAACTTCAGCCATGTGATGGGCGCGGCCATGCCGCCCTCGGCCACCCAACACCGGCCCGAATTGGCGGGCGCTCCGTTCGAGGCCATGGGCGTGTCCCTGGTCATCCATCCCGGCATGGACCTCACCCCCTACTACGGACAGGAAGAAGACGCCGCACATTTCCACCGCACCTGCCAAGCCGCACTGGCCCCTTTCGGCCAGGACAAATACCCCCGTTTCAAGCAGTGGTGCGATGAGTATTTCTTCCTCAAGCACCGCGGTGAGCCGCGCGGTATCGGGGGCGTGTTCTTCGATGACTTCTCGGATCTGGGCTTTGAAGACAGCTTTGCCATGATGCGCGCAGTGGGCGACGCGTTTATTGAGGCCTACTTGCCCCTGGTCAAGCGCCGCCGCGCGCAGCCCTATGGCGAGCGCGAACGCGACTTTCAAGCCTATCGGCGCGGCCGCTACGTGGAATTCAATCTGGTCTTCGACCGCGGCACCTTGTTTGGGCTGCAGTCCGGTGGCCGCACCGAGAGCATTCTGATGTCCATGCCCCCCATCGTGAAGTGGCGCTACGACTGGAAGCCGCAGGCCGGCACGCCTGAAGGCCGTTTGTACAGCGACTTCCTGCGCCCGCGCGACTGGGCTGCATGGTCGGGCCCGGGCTCGATCGCCTGAGTGTGGCCGTGAGCAGCCCCCTTCGCCAGGTGGCCTTGCTCGGGGGCAGCTTCGATCCGGTGCATCTGGGGCATGTGGCCCTGGCACAGGCAGCTTTGAAGCAGTTGCCCATTGACGCCCTGTGGTGGGTGCCCGTGGGCCAGCCGTGGCAAAAGGAGCGCGCCCTGACGCCCGCACCACACCGGGTGGCCATGCTGGAGTTGACCATCGGCCGGGACCCACGCCAGCGCATCGAGACCTGTGAGATCGAGCGCGCTGGGCCTACCTACACCGTTGACACCCTGCGCAGCCTGGTGAGCCGGCACCCCGGTGTGGTGTGGCACCTGTTGCTCGGCTGGGACCAGTTCGTGAACCTGCCCAGCTGGAAACAGTGGGCCGAGGTCGTGTCGCGGGTGCGTTTGGCTGTGGTGCCGCGTCCAGGGGCAGCGGCAGCCCTGCCGCCTGAGCTCCAAGGATTGCCGGTGACGCACTTGCTGATGGCGCCCTGGGACGTGTCGTCCACGGCCCTGAGAGCCGACGCAGCGCAAGGCCGCGGCATCCTCGACCGTGTCTCTGCGCCGGTGGCGCGCTATATTGCCGAGCACGGTCTGTATTCAACCCGCCCCCCAAGCCAGGAGCTCAATGGACATCCGTAAGCTGCAGCGCGCCATCGTCGACGGACTCGAGGACGTCAAGGCCCAAAACATCCGCGTCTTCAACACCGAACACCTGTCGCCGCTGTTTGAACGGGTCATCGTGGCCTCGGGCACCAGCAACCGGCAGACCAAGGCGCTGGCCGCCAGCGTGCGTGACGCTGTGAAGGCTGCGGGCTTTGCCGTTTTGCGCACCGAGGGTGAAGACAACGGGGAGTGGATCATCGTGGACTGCGGCGCGGCCGTGGCCCACATCATGCAGCCCACGATTCGCGAGTATTACCACCTTGAAGAGATCTGGGGTGACAAACCCGTGGCCCTGAAGACCGCCGCTGCCAAGGGACTGCCCAAGGCCAGCGGGGACGGCGAGAAGGCCGCGCCTGCGAAGAAGGCGGCTTCAGCGAAAAGGGCGGCTGTTCCTGGGAAGACGACGAAGGCTGCTGCGCCCACGAAGTCCGCATCCGCCAAGAAGGCGGCCGCGCCCGCCAAAGAGGCCGCGGCTCCTGCCAAAAAGGCCGTGCCTGCGAGGAAGGCCGCGCCGGCTAGAGCTGCCTCCACCAAGGCTGCGCCCACGAAGGCCGCACCCACCAAGGCTGCAGCACCGGCCCGGAAAGCCGCTGCAGCGAAGAAGCCCGTCGCCCGCAAATCCTGAGACCAAGCCGTGAAGCTGTGGGTCCTGGCCGTCGGGCAGCGCATGCCGGCCTGGGCCGACACGGCTTGGCACGACTTCGCCAAGCGCTTCCCGCCGGAACTGCGCTTGGAACTCAAGGAGATCAAAGCCCAGGGCCGAACCGGCCACACCGCCGATTCCTGCAAAGCGGCCGAAGCGCTGCGCCTGGAGGCCGCCTTGCCCAAGGGCTGCCGGGTGGTGGTGCTGGACGAAAAGGGGGCCGGACTGGGTACCACCGCGCTGGCGGGCCGGCTGCAAGCCTGGCGCGGTGACGGTCGCGATGTGGCCCTCCTCATTGGCGGCCCCGATGGCCTGCACGACCGTATCAAGGCCTTGGCGGATGAAACCTGGCGCCTGTCGGACCTGACCTTGCCCCATGCCTTCGTGCGCGTGCTCTTGGCCGAAGCGCTCTACCGGGCCTGGACGGTCACCACGGGCCACCCCTACCATCGCGAAT
>RGEP01000003.1 GCA_009918225.1 Betaproteobacteria bacterium
ATCGCGGAAAACCTGGCCGACGGCGACTTGGACGATCTGCTGGGGCGAGATCCCCAGCATGTGCTGGACCTTTGCACCGGCAATGGCAGTTTGGCGGTGCTGTGTGCATGGGCTTGGCCCAGCGCGCAGGTCGATGGCGCCGATCTCAGCGCGCAGGCGCTGGAGGTTGCGGCCATCAACCGCCAGCGACACGGCCTGGACGCGCGCATCACCCTGCTCCAGGGCGATGGGCTGCAGGCGGTAGCCGGCCGCCGCTACGACCTGATTGTTTGCAACCCGCCGTATGTGAATGCACAGTCCATGGCCAAGCTGCCGGCAGAGTTTCGGGCCGAGCCGGTCATCGCTCTGGCTGGCGGGTCTGACGGCATGGATTTCATCGACGCCCTGCTGCGCAACGTGGGTGCTCATCTGACCTCAGACGGCTGGCTCGTGCTCGAGATTGGCCATGAGCGCGGCCACTTCGAGTCGCGCTTCGGGGGACCCGAGGGCTTGGAGCCCCTGTGGCTGGAAAACTCCAGCGGCTGCGATGCCGTGCTCGCGCTGGCCGCTGAGCCCTTGAGGGCATGGGCCACACAAGCGGCCAAGCGGATGGTGGGCGTGGTCCCACAGGCCAGCGCAAGCCGACCGGCGCCAAGATGATCAACCTGCGCGATGTGACGCTGCGGCGCGGGGCCAAAGTGGTGCTCGAGGGCGCCAGCGTGACCCTCAACCCGGGCGAAAAGATCGGGCTCGTGGGCCGCAACGGTGCGGGCAAGTCCAGCCTGTTCCTGGCCTTGTCGGGCCGGCTGGAGTCTGACGCCGGTGAGGTGGAGGTGCCCCCACACTGGCGTGTGGGCGAGGTGGCGCAGCACATGCCCGAGACCGATCAGGGGGCCACCGACTTTGTGCTCGAGGGCGATCTGGTGTTGATGGCTGCACAAGCAGCCTTGGAGGCCGCAGAGGCAGCGCATGACGGTCACGCCATGGCCGAGGCCCACGCCGCGCTGGAGGAAGCCGGCCGCTTCGACGCGCGCTCCAGGGCCCAGACCCTGCTCATGGGCTTGGGCTTCAGCGTGGAACAACTGGATGCCCCGGTCAACAGCTTTTCCGGTGGCTGGCGCATGCGGCTGCAGCTGGCGCGGGCGCTGATGTGCCCGGCCGAGCTCTTGTTGCTCGATGAACCCACCAACCACCTGGACCTCGACGCCTTGGTCTGGCTGGAAGCGTGGCTGCAGCGCCACCCCGCCACGCTCCTTGTGATCAGCCACGACCGGGAGTTTTTGGACGCCGTGACCAAGGTCACCCTGCATCTGGAAGACGCTCAACTCAGCCGCTACGGCGGCAACTACAGCGCCTTCGAAGGGATGCGAGCCGAACGCTTGGTGCTGCAGCAGGCCGCTTTCGATCGACAACAAGAACGCATGGCGCAGCTGCAGCGCTTCATCGACCGCTTCAAGGCCAAGGCCAGCAAAGCCAAACAGGCCCAAAGCCGGGTCAAGGCCTTGGCTCGAATGGAGAAGCTGGCACCGGTGCTCACCGCCTCAGACTTTTCCTTTGACTTTCGAGACCCGGCCACCGTGCCCAACCCCATGGTCAGCCTTCGTGAGCTGCACTGCGGTTACGGCCAGCAGGTGGTGGTGCGCGGTGTGCAGCGCAGCGTACTGGCCGGCCAGCGCATCGGCATCTTGGGTGCCAATGGCCAGGGCAAGTCAACCTTCATCAAGACCTTGGTGGGTCAAATTGAGGCCCTGGGCGGCAGCAAAGTGGAAGGCAAGGGCCTGGCCATCGGCTACTTCGCCCAGCAGGAGATGGACCTGCTTCATGACGACGATACGCCGCTGCAGGTCATGGTGCGCTGGGCACGGGAGCGCGGACCCGATGCACGTGAACAGGAGTTGCGCGACTTCCTGGGCCAGTTCCGCTTCACCGGCGACCAGGTCTTGCAGGCCGTGGGTACCTTGTCGGGCGGAGAACGGGCCCGCTTGGTGCTGGCCATGATCGTGTGGCAGCGGCCCAACCTGTTGGTGCTCGATGAGCCCACCAACCACCTGGACCTGCAGACACGCCAAGCCCTGTCTATGGCCCTAAACGGCTTCGAAGGTTCCGTGCTCTTGGTCAGCCATGACCGCGCCCTTTTGCGCGAGGTCTGCGATGAGTTTTGGCTGGTGGCCGGCGGCCGCCTGCAGCCTTTTGAGGGCGACCTGGACGACTACCAACAATGGCTGGCCGATGAACAGCGCGCTCGTGCTGCCCAGCGGGTGTTCAAGGACGCATCGGGAAGCGCCAGCGCCGCAGGCGTGTCGCAGGAAGCCAGCGGCAACCGCCGCGACGACCGCAAGGCCGCCGCTGCCGCCCGCCAGGAGCGGGCGCACAAAACCCGCCCCCTCAAACAGGAACTGGCCCGTATTGAGCAGCGGCTGGCTGCCCTTGCAGAACAGCGCGCCGCGCTGGAAACGCGCATCCTGCAAGGCAGCGCGGATGGGAGCCTGTCGGGTGCAGACATGGCCGATGCCGGTCGCACCCTGCACGCCATCGACGAGGAAACCGCCCTGCAGGAGTCGCGCTGGCTGGAGATGGGCGAAGCCCTGCAAGAACTGGAGGCCGAGACCTCCCCCGCTAAGGCGCAGTAGACGCCAATTGCAGCATCAGGGCTACCCGGGCTTGCGCCGGTGAGAGCCGGTGCGCCACAGGCCAGCCATGCTCGGGGTTGCCGACCACCCAACCGGTGGTGCAGCGGCTGGACACCAAGACCTGGGTGCGGGTCAGTCGACCCTGCTGAACCGACGCCAGCAAGGCCTCGTGCAGCGCGTCGTGGATCGAGCCGTTGCCGGTGGCGCTGATCACCACCCCCTTCACCGCCGCATCGGCCAAGAGCCCCATCAGCAGCCGGCCATCAACGCCGGCATGGCTGTGCACGATTTCCACCCGTGGCCAGCTCGACACGTCGTTCGGCATCTGTACCGGATGAGGGCCCAAGAGCGCAGCGCCACCATCGGCTGTTGCCCCGGCGGCACCAAGACCCGGCTCCCCCGATGTGCGCCACACCCAGCCGCCTGGAGCGGGGTTCGCCGCAGGGGCTGAGCCCTGGCCCACCCAGGTCGCCGCAACAGGCCCGTCACCACCACAAAACGCATCCAGAGCGAAGGGATGCACCTTTCGCACCTGCACCGCAGGCCAGGCCCGGCCACCAAAGGCCATCCACACGCCGCGTGCAGCGGGGTCTGCGGCCAGGTACAAGGCTTGGCGCAGGTTCTCGGGTCCGTCGGCCTGCGTCGACGTGGAGGGACGCATGGCTGCAGTCAACACCACCGGCTTGCGGCCGTGCAGCACACCCTGCAGAAACACCGCGGTTTCCTCCAAGGTGTCGGTGCCATGGGTGACCACCTGCCCCACCACCGTGGGGTCATCCAGGCCAGCCTGCAGCTCAGCGGCCAGGCGCTGCCAAACCGCATGGTCCATGTTGCGGCTGTCAAGCTGGGCTACTTGCAGCGCCTGCACCCGCTCGATGTGCCCGCTCAGGCCGGGCAGCAAAGGGCTGAGCAGCTCCTCCACGGCCACCTGACCCGCCTTGTAAGCGTTGTCGGGCGCCCCGGCCGGTGCGGTCCCGGCGATGGTGCCGCCGGTGCCCAGGACGCGAACGGTTCGCGCCGTCCCGGCGTCCGATGGTGAGCGCAATACCGACATTTTCAAATTCCTCTGGATAAAAACACAGCCACTGGATAGAATGACAGTCCATCGCCCTGTGGCCCTGACCGAGATTGCACCATGCTCGACCGACCCAAGCTCACCGACCGGCAACAGCAGATCCTGGACCTGGTTCAAACCGCCATTGAGCGCACCGGCGCGCCACCCACCCGGGCCGAGATCGCCGCGGCCCTGGGCTTCAAGTCCGCCAATGCCGCCGAGGAACACCTGCAGGCCCTGGCCCGCAAGGGCGTGATCGAGTTGGTGGGGGGCACCTCGCGCGGCATCCGTCTGCGCGGTGAGGCGCTGCGCTCGCTGCAAGAGTCGCGCGGCCGCCAGTTCACCCTGCCCCTGCCCAGCCTGGCCCAATTGGCCCTGCCCCTGGTGGGCCGCGTGGCTGCAGGCAGCCCCATCCTGGCCCAAGAACACATCGACCAAACCTACACCGTGGAAGCCACCCTCTTCCCCCGCAAACCCGACTACCTGCTTCGGGTGCGCGGCATGAGCATGCGCGACGCGGGCATCCTGGATGGCGACCTCTTGGCTGTGCAGCGCGCCTCAGAGGCCAAGAATGGCCAGATCGTGGTGGCCCGGCTGGGTGACGAGGTCACCGTCAAGCGGCTGCGCCGCACCCGCAGCGCCATAGAGCTGCTGCCCGAGAACCCCGACTTTGCCGTCATCACCGTGCCACTCAACGGCGACAGCGAAGTGCCGTTCGCCTTGGAAGGCATCGCCGTGGGGCTGCTGCGCAACAACATGCTGATGTGAGGCGGCACAATGCGGCTGAAGCCGCTGTGCCGCCATGAACATCATCATCCTTGACGACTATCAGGACGCCGTCCGCAAACTTCCCTGCGCGTCCAAGCTGGAACACCTCAACGCCAAGGTGTTCACCAACACCGTCAAGGGCATCGGCCAACTTGCAGTTCGCTTGCGAGATGCCGAAATTTTGGTGCTCATCCGAGAACGCACGCACCTGCCGCGAGGCCTGCTCGAGCGCCTGCCCAAGCTGCGCATGATTGCGCAAACCGGTCGCGTGGGGAATCACATCGACCTGAAGGCCTGCACCGACTTGGGCATTGTGGTGTGCGAGGGTGTGGGATCACCCGTGGCCCCGGCTGAGCTCACCTGGGCCCTGATCATGGCGGCCTCGCGCCGGCTGCCGCAATACATCGGCAACCTCAAGCACGGCGCTTGGCAACAGTCGGGCCTGCGGGCTTCCAACATGCCGGTCAATTTCGGCCTGGGCAAGGTGCTCAAGGGACAAACCTTGGGCCTTTGGGGCTACGGCAAGATCGGATCTCTGGTGGCGCAATATGGCGTCGCCTTTGGCATGAGGGTGCTGGTCTGGGGCAGCGAGGCTTCGCGCCGCCGCGCTTTGGACGACGGCTTGGACGTGGCCAGCAGCCGTGAGGCCCTCTTCAGCGAAAGCGATGTTTTGAGTCTGCACCTTCGCTTGAGCGATTCCACCCGCGGCATCGTGACCATGCAGGACCTGTCCCTGATGAAGCCCACGTCGATCTTGGTGAACACCTCGCGAGCCGAGCTGATCGAAGAAGGGTCTTTGGTGGCCGGGCTCAACCGTGGTCGCCCCGGCATGGCCGCCGTGGATGTTTTCGAGAGCGAGCCCCCATTAGCCGGTCACCCGCTCCTGCGCCTGGAAAACGCCATCTGCACGCCACACATCGGCTATGTCGAGCGCGACAGCTACGAGCTGTATTTTTCAGCCGCATTCGACAACGTGCTGAATTTCCTGGCCGGCAAGCCCACCCACGTGGCCAACCCTGAGGCCCTGCGGTTCGAGCGCTGAAGCGCCCTGGGGCCTGGGCCGCGGCTCAGGCCAAGTCAAACACCAAGACCTCGGCAGCCTCGCCCTGCTCAAGGCGCAATTCGGCCTCATCCCGCATCATCAAGGCATCCCCGGCCTGCAAGGCCTGCCCATTGACCTGCAGGCTGCCGCTCACCAGGTGCACATAGGCCAGGCGCTGCGGGTCCAAATGCAGCTTGGCAAATTCATCGGCCCCGTTGAACAGGCCGCCGTACAAGCGGGCGTTGGCACGCATGGACACCGAGCCCTGCGCGCCATCGGGGCTGACCATCAGGCGTAGACGCCCGCGCTTGTCGGCGTCGTCGAAGCCGCGCTGCTCATAGCCTGGCTCACCCCCGGGCGCATCGGGCAAAAACCAGATCTGAAGAAAGTGGGTTTCACGATCGGCTTCATGGTTGTGCTCGCTGTGCCGGATGCCTCGGCCTGCGCTCATGCGCTGCACCTCGCCAGGCCCGATGGTGGAGCCATGCCCCAGGCTGTCGCGGTGGCCCAGCCGACCGCTGAGCACCACGCTCACAATTTCCATGTCGCTATGCCCGTGCGTGCCAAACCCAGTGCCCGGCGCTATGCGGTCTTCGTTGATGACGCGCAGATTGCCCCAAGAAACGAAACGCGGATCCTGATAGCCCGCGAAGGAAAAGCTGTGAAAGCTGCGAAGCCAGCCGTGGTCGGCGTAACCCCGTTCTTGTGATCGGCGCAGGTGCATCATGGTGTGTACGGTCTGGGTGGGCACGCATCGGTGTTGGTGCTGCACAGCCCAGGACTGTATCGGCCAGGCCCGCCAGGCGACCCTGACCCCCTTGAACCAGCCGTTCAAATAAGATGAAGCCATGGCAGACAAGCACCTGGCGCTGACCCCGGACGCCCTCACCATGATGGACGCCATCGCCCGCAACGGCAGCTTTGCGGGAGCGGCGCGTGAATTGGGGCGCGTGCCCTCAGCCCTGACCTACAGCGTGCGGCAGTTGGAAGAGTCCCTGGATGTGCTGTTGTTCGATCGAAAGTCGGGCCAGGCCCGGTTGACGGCGGCGGGTCAGGAGCTGTTGACCGAGGGCCGCCGCCTGCTCGCCGAGATGGCGGGCGTGGCCAACCGGGTGCGCCGTGTGGCCACCGGGTGGGAGGCCGAGCTGACCATCGCCGTCGATGGCGTGCTGTCCTCGCCGACCGTTCTGGAACTCGTCGACGCTTTTTATCAACAGCGTCCCCGTGGGGTCCCCGGTGCGAATGGCTCAACGCAAGAGCCCGACGGCCCGCCCCCGACCCGGCTGCGGCTGCGCAGCGAGGTCCTGGCCGGAACCTGGGAAGCCCTGTTGTCGGGACAGGCCGACCTGGCCGTGGGCATCGCGATGAGCGGCATCAGCGCACCGGCCGGCGTGGCCGTGGAGGCCTTGGGAGAGTTGCCCTTTGTGCTGAGCATGAGCCCGAGGCATCCCTTGGCCCAAGGAACAGAACCCTTGGGTGATGATGAGCTGGTGCAGCACCGTGCGGTGGCGGTATCGGACTCCGCTTCACGCTTGTCGCCACTGACGGTCAATCTGCTGCCGGGCCAAGATGTGCTCACCGTGTCGACCCAGCACGACAAGCTCCAGGCCCTGCTCCTGGGGCTGGGCGTGGGCTTCATGCCCGAACCCTGGATCCGCGATGCGGTCGAGCAAGGCCGCCTGGTGACCAAGGCGGTGCGGCGCAGCCGAGCACCGGCCGCATTTGGCTATGCGTGGCGGCTGGGCTCTGGTACCGCAGGCGCCGGACTGGGGCTTGCGCTGCAGTGGTGGCTGGAACACCTGGCCCATCCGGCCACGCGCTTGGCCCTCTTGACCCGCCTGTAGCCCGGGCATGGATCCGGTTTTCAGGCCTTATCGCGGCCGCTTCGCGCCCACACCATCAGGCCCTCTGCACGCGGGGTCGGTGCTGGCCGCGCTGGCCAGCTACTTGGATGCGCGGGCCCATGGCGGTCGGTGGCTGGTGAGGATAGAAGACACCGACGGGCCGCGCTGCGTCCCAGGCGCTGATGAGACCATCCTGCACCAACTCGACCGACTGGGCTTGAAGCCTGACGAACCGGTGGTGTGGCAATCCCGGCGCGGTGCGCACTACGACGCGGCCCTGCAGGCGCTGAAGGCTTCGAACCATGCCTACCCTTGTGCCTGCAGCCGCCAGGACATTGAACAGGCGCTCAGCCGTGCCGGCGTGCCCCGTGCACGGCATGCAGCCTCGGCCTATCCCGGCACCTGCCGTTTGGGTTTGCAGGGGCGAGCGGCAAGGGCCTGGCGGGCTCGAGTGGATGGCCTGTGGGCCTGGACCGATCGACGCCTTGGTCCCCAATTCCAGGACTTGAGCCGCGAGGTAGGCGACTTCGTGATTCGCCGTGCCGATGGCTGCTGGGCCTACCAGTTGGCCGTTGTGGTCGATGATGCGGAGCAAGGGATCACGCATGTGGTGCGCGGCGAAGACTTGGCGGACAACACCCCACGCCAACAACAGTTGCAAGGCCACCTGGGGCTGCCCACACCGGTCTACCTGCACACGCCACTGGTCTTGGCCGAAGATGGGCAGAAGCTGTCCAAGCAGAACGGCGCGCAGGCGGTGGACGTGAACCGCCCTTTGGCTGTGCTGCAGGCAGCCGCGGCCGCACTTGAACTGGACGTGCAGCCGCCCAACCCCGCTGGGCCTGCGCCGTGCGGCAACACGGGCGGCGTTGGCGACGGGCCTGGGCTGTCGCTGGTCTCGCGTTGGCTGGAATCGGCCACGCAGGCCTGGGCTCGCCGATGGCTGCCCTGATGCAAAGCCCGCCTGGGCAGAACTGGGCTTACCATGCAGGCTTCCTAACAGCGAGACTCCCATGAGCGAACAAACCAGCGGCCTGCAGATCACCGACCTGACCGTGGGCAGCGGCGCCACCGCGCAAGCTGGCCACGAGGTCACCGTCCACTACACCGGTTGGCTGCACGACCCCAAAGCCGACCAGGGCCGTGGCCGTCAGTTTGACAGCAGCAAATCACGAGGCGACCCCTTTGCCTTCAGCCTGGGCGCCGGCATGGTGATCCAAGGCTGGGACGAGGGCGTCGCAGGCATGCAAGTGGGCGGCACCCGCGTGCTGACGATTCCCCCGGAACTGGGCTACGGTGCCTACGGCGCCGGCGGTGTGATCCCGCCAAACGCCACCTTGGTCTTCGAGGTGGAGTTGCTGGCCGTCGAGGCCTAAGCCTTCACGACCTTGCAGGCTGGCGCAGCGGCGCACGCTTGCATACGCGCGTGCGTGTGCAAAGGCGCGTGCAAAGGCGTACGCAAGCCGGCGCCGGCCTGCGCCGGCTCAGGGCAGCAGAAAGTGCTGCCGGTAGTAAGCCAGTTCGTCAATCGACTCGTGGATGTCGGCCAGCGCCGTATGGGCTTGCGCCTTCTTGAAGCCGTCCAGGATCTGCGGCTTCCACCGACGGGCGAGTTCCTTGAGGGTGCTCACGTCCAGGTTGCGGTAGTGGAAGAAGCGCTCCAGCTGCGGCATGTACTGCGCCAGGAAGCGGCGGTCTTGGCAGATCGAGTTGCCGCACATGGGGCTCTTGCCTTTGGGCACCACCGTGGCCAGCCAGTCCAGCACCTGCGCTTGCGCCGCCGCCTCGTCGATACCGGAAGCGCGAACCCGGTCGATCAAGCCGCTCTTGCCGTGTGTGCCCTTGTTCCAAGCGTCCATGCCATCCAAAACCGCGTCGCTTTGGTGTATGGCCAACACCGGACCCTCAACCCGCACCCGCAGCTGCGCGTCCGTGACCACCACACCCAACTCAATGATGCGGTCGGTGCTGGGCGACAGTCCCGTCATTTCCAGGTCGATCCAAATCAGGTTCTGGTCATCGATGGGCAAGGTGTGTTCGGTCATGTGGAGATGTCACGGCTTTGGCCGCGGAATTGTCGCAGGCCTACACTGAAGCCATGGATGAAAACCTCCCTGCGGGCTCGATTTCGATGTTGACCTGGGCCTTTGCCGCGCTCGTGGCGCTTCAAGCCATGCTGCGCCTGGTCCTGCTGGGACGCCAAGTTCGCCATGTGCAGGGCCACCGCACACAGGTACCTGCGGCGTTTGCACAGCGGGTGAGCTTGGCCGACCACCAAAGGGCTGCGGACTACAGCAGTGCCAAGGCACAGCTGGAGGGTTGGGTCGTGCTGGTGGAAGCAGCCGTGTTGTTGGGCTGGACGCTCCTGGGTGGGCTGGACGCCTTGAACCACAGTTTGCGCAGCTGGATTCACGACCCCCTGCCCTCTCCTGCCACGGCCCTGCTGTATCAGCTCAGCTTGGTGCTGGCCATTACCCTGATCGGTGCGGTAGCCGACCTGCCCTTGGATCTGCTGCGCCACTTCGGGGTCGAGCAGCGCTTTGGCTTCAACCGCATGTCGCTCAAGGACTATGCCCTGGACGCCTTCAAAGGAACGGCGCTCAGCCTGGTCGTGATGACCCCCTTGCTGGCTGCGGTGCTTTGGCTGATGGGACAAGCCGGTGTCCATTGGTGGCTTTGGGCCTTCGCCTTGTTGGCCGGGTTTCAGCTGCTCATGATGGTAGTGGTGCCCCTGTGGATCGCGCCTTTGTTCAACCGATTCACCCCCTTGCAGGACCCTGCACTGGAGGCCCGGGTTCGGGCTCTGATGCAGCGCTGCGGATTCGCGGCTCGGGATTTGATGGTCATGGACGGCAGCCGCCGGTCCGCCCATGCCAACGCCTATTTCACCGGCGTGGGGCGAGCCAAGCGCGTGGTGTTCTTCGACACCCTGCTCAAGGCCTTGACACCCCGAGAGGTCGAAGCGGTGCTGGCCCACGAACTGGGGCACTTTCGCCACCGCCATGTGAGCCAACGGCTGGTGCTGATGCTGGCCCTGAGCCTGCTGGGTCTGTGGCTGTTGGGGGCCGCCTCGCAATGGAGCGGCTTCTACCTTGGGCTCGGCGTGCAACCCAATTTGCTGGCCCCCAACGATGGACTGGCCCTGGCGCTGTTTTCATTGGCCCTGCCCAGTGTCCTGTTCCTTTTGACGCCCCTGGCCGCATGGTGGTCGCGCCAGCAAGAGTTCGAGGCCGATGCGTTTGCCGCCTCGCAGGCCGATCCCAGCGCCCTGGCCTCGGCTTTGGTGAAGCTGTACACGGACAATGCAGCCACATTGACGCCTGACCCTTGGGTGGTGCGCTTTCAGTACAGCCACCCACCGGCCTTGCAGCGCCTGCAGGCTTTGGGTCAACTGCAACCTTCGCCCACACCTGCTGCACCATGAACCCCCACCCGCCTGCAAGGGGCACCCCCACGGGTCCTGCACAGCCCACCCGGGCCGACGAACTCGCCGCGCTCGATGTGCGCAGCACACCAGACCAGCGCTTGGACCCTGCTGAGGTGCGGGGCTTGGTACAGCTGTTGGACGGCTGGCAGGTTCAGGGCGCTGTCCTGCAGCGTACCTTTGCATTCCGCGATTACCACGCCACCCTGGCCTTTGTGAATGCGGTGGCCTGGATCGCCCATCAGGGGGACCACCACCCTGAACTGCAGGTGGGCTACAACCGCTGCCAGGTGCAATGGAGCACCCACTCGGCCGCAGGCCTGACGCTCAAGGACTTGATCTGCGCCGCGCAGGTGGACGCCCTGAAGTGCCAAAAGGCCTGATCGTGGCGGCCTTTGGCCGCCACTTCACCCTGGAGACCGAAGACGGCCAGCGCCTGCAAGCCCACGCACGGGGCAAGCGCAGCGAAGCCGTGGTGGGTGACCGCGTGCAGTGGAACACGACCCAAACGGGCGGTGAAATCCAAGCGGTGATCGAATCGCTGCAGCCCCGTCGCAACCTGATGCACCGCCAGGACCTGATGCGCACCAAGTCCTTTGCGGCCAACCTGGACCAGGTGTTGATGCTGGTGGCCAGCCAGCCTCTGTTCAGCGAATCCCAGCTCACGCGCGCGATGGTGGCAGCGGAGGCGGCCGATATCGAGCTGGTGATCGTGCTCAACAAGACCGACCTGCCCGACGCAGGCTTGGCGCGCGAGCGCCTGAAGCCCTATGTGGCCATGGGCACGCCGATGCTGGAGCTGTCGATCAAGCATGGGCACCAAGACAGCCTTGAGCAACTCGCCCCCCGCCTGCAGGGTCGAACCACCTTGTTGTTGGGGGCCAGCGGCACGGGCAAGAGCTCCTTGGTGAACCTCCTGGTGCCACGGGCCCAATCACGGGTGGGTGAGTTGTCACAAGCCTTGCAGGCCGGGCGCCACACCACCACCCATACGTTGTGGCATTGGCTGGACGACAAACGTTCTGGCGCCCTGATCGATTCGCCGGGCTTTCAAGAGTTCGGACTGCAACAGGTTCCCGCTGCCGACCTGGCGCGCCATATGCGCGACTTTCGTCCCCTCCTGGGCCAATGTCGGTTCCACAACTGTCAGCACCGGCAAGAACCCGACTGTGCCGTCACCGCAGCCGTGGCCGATGGCCGCATCAGCGCTCAGCGGCACCGCATTTATCTGGAAATTCTGCAGGAGCTGCAAACGCAGCGTTGGTAGGCCCTCAGACAGGCCTTAACGGCCCCTGGCCTTAGCCCACCAGGTTGGCCAGTGTCATCAGGGCCAGCAAGAGCATCCACAGTACCACCGAGCGCCACACCAGGGCCACCATATTGCGCAGGTGGCCCAGCTGCACCGGCACGCCGGGCGTGGACCCAGTGGAGTCCATGGCGTCAGCCGCCACGCCCGTGGCGAAGGTCTTGGAGCGATCAGGTGTGACCCCAGGGGCCGCATGACCGCCCAGCTGCACGCCTACAGCGCCTGCGGCCGCGGCCAATATCACCCCCTCATTGGCGTGGCGCCACAGCGCTGCATCACGCCGCCATCCATTGATGGCCTCTTCAAAATTGCCTACCACTGCAAAACCGAACGCGGTCAGGCGCGCGGGCACATAGTCCACGGCACCGAAGTACTCGTTGGAGACGCGGCGCAGTTCTTCATTGGTGGGCGCCTGCAAGCTGTTGCTTTGGTAAGCCCAATAGCGGCTCATGAACTCGGACATCCGGTAAAGCACCGCACCGGCCGCACCGAAACCCAGCGCGGCCATGAGCACGAAGAAGAAAAACACCCCGAACACATGCCGGTGCGCCGCCAACAGGCCATGCTCGATCACATGCCGCAGCAGCTCGGTTTGCGGCAGTTCCGCGGCGTCCAGGTGCAGCCAGTCCGACAGCAGCTGCCGAGCGGTGGCTTCGTCGTTGCGCTCCAAGCACTGCCGGATGTCGGTGATGTAGTGGCTGAAGCTGCGAAACCCGAGCGTGAGGTAGAGCACGCCCACGTTCAGGGCCAGCGCCAAGAGCAGGCTGAACTTGGCTACCAAAAGGTGGGCCAGCCAGACCAACACGGCCGGTGTGGCCACCGACAGCCACCACACCACTCGGGCATGTTGCGGCCGCCCAGCATCGAAGTTGCGCGCCGTCCACACGCACCACGTCACGGCCGCGTCATGCACCCGGGTGTCCCGCGGCAGGGACTTCAGTTGCTCCAACAGGAGCGCAAAGAGGACCGCGAAAAAGCTCATGCCACAGATGATAGCGGCCGGGCCAGCAGGTGATAGAAGTTGCGCAGCATCGCCGCCGTGGCGCCCCAGATGAAGAACTCCCGCTCTTCCCCTGACAAGCCACGGCCGTGCCAAGGCATGGACAAAAACTGCCGTGTGCGCTCTTGCACCACGATCCGGTGCCGTCGGTGGTGGGCCGGATTCATCAGAAAGTCCAGAGGCACCTCGAAGATGTCTTGCACCTCATGGGGGTCGGCTTGCAAGCTCAAGGGCGGGTGCACCCAGGCCACCACCGGCGTCACCTCATAGGCCGTGACGGTGCGATACGCCGGCAAGGCTCCGAGCACCTCAACAGACGAGGGGGACAAGCCCACCTCCTCATGGGCCTCGCGCAAGGCGGCAGCCGCCGCGCTGGCATCACCCGATTCCAAACGCCCGCCGGGAAAACTGACCTGCCCCGCATGCGCGCGCAGGTGCGCCGTGCGTTGGGTCAGCAAGACCGTGGCGCCTTCGGGGCGGCGAACCAAGGGGAGCAAGACGGCAGCAGGCCGCAGCGACGCGCCCTCGAGCAGGGCGCCGCCATCGCCACCCAGGGGCGGCGACCAGCCCTGCAGGCCAGCCAGTTGCGCAGCCAGGGTGTCGGGCTGCCAGTGGCCAGGGCCCAAGGCTGGCAGGTGGGAGTCGACCCCGATGACGGGGACTGACCGGGGATCGGTGATCAGGGGCGGGCGCATGGGACGAGATTGTCCATGCGCCCAGCTCGCAACGCTTAGGCGAGCTTCTCCTTGATACGTGCGGACTTGCCGCTGCGCTGGCGCAGGTAGTACAACTTGGCGCGGCGCACGTCGCCCCGGCGCTTGACTTCGATACCGGCAATCAGCGGGCTGTACAGCTGGAAGGTCCGCTCGACGCCTTCACCTGAGGAAATCTTGCGCACGATGAAGCTGCTGTTCAGGCCGCGATTGCGCTTGGCAATCACCACGCCTTCGTAGGCCTGCACGCGCTTGCGGGTGCCTTCAACGACGTTGACGTTCACCACCACCGTGTCGCCAGGGGCGAAGGCCGGGATGGTCTTGTTGAGGCGGGAAATCTCTTCCTGCTCAAGGGTTTGGATCAGGTCCATGTGGGCTCCGTTGATCATGCGCCTGGGGTGATTGAAAGAATGGGGTCCCGGCCAGAGGATCAAAACCCACGAGTATACAACGCAGCCAGGACGCGCTCATCCTCGGGGCTCAGCCGGCCCGCCGAGCGCGCAGCCTCAATCAGATCGGGTCGCCGCCTTGCCGTGATCTCCAGCGACTGCGCCCGTCGCCAGCGCTGTATGTCAGCATGGTGGCCCGACAACAACACCGCCGGAACCGAGCCGTTGGCCCCGGCCTCAGGCCAAGTCTCCGGGCGGCTGTAGTGCGGCCCCTCGAGCAACCCGTCGCCCTCGAAACTGTCCTGTTCGTGCGACGCTGGGTCATGCAAAACGCCGTCCTGCAAGCGCGCCACCGCGTCGATCAGGACCAAGGCCGGAAGGTCGCCGCCGGACAAGACGAAGTCGCCCACGCTGAGGTCCAAGGCCTCATGGCGCTGCAACAAACGCTGGTCCACGCCCTCATAGCGGCCGCACAGCAACAAGGCCCCGGGGCCCTGCGCCAACTCCCGAACCAGGGCCTGCGTCAGGGCTTGACCCGTGGGGGTGAAATGGATCAGCCGTGCACCGTCTTGGGCAGCGCGGTCGGCTCGAATGGCCTGGATGCAACGGTGCAGCGGCTCGGCCAACATCACCATGCCAGGCCCACCACCGAAGGGCCTGTCATCCACGCGCCGATAGGGTCCGCTGGCATGTTCACGCAAGGGCCATAAACGCACATCCACCGCCCCGGATTCAAAGGCACGGCGTGTCACCCCGTGGCTTAAATGCGGCCCGAACAGTTCGGGCATGAGGGTGATCACATCAAAACGGGGCATGCTGCAGCGGCCTCAGTCGTCTAAGCCCCAGTCAACCTGGATGCGCTTGGCCGCCAGGTCCACCGAATCGACATACACCTGCACGAACGGGATCAAACGTTCTTGGGTGTGTCCCGTTGCCTCGTCGCGCCACTCGATGCGCAGCACCGAGTGGGGGCCCGTTTGCATCAGTCCAGCCACGGCACCAAGCCGCTGTGCCTGGCGGTTGAACACCTCCAGGCCCAGCAGGTCCACCCAGTAGTACTCCCCGTCACCGGCCGTGGGGAAACTGCTGCGCCGCACGAACAGCCGCAAGCCCTTGCAGGCTTGTGCCACATCGCGGTCGGTCAAATCCTGGATCAGGGCCACAACGCCCTCACCTTGCTCGCGTACCGAAGCCACGCGCAAGGGCTGTTCAAGGCCGGATAAACAGGCTTGCTGAGCCGGCGTCAGCCCAGGCGGGCCTTGCCAGTACCACCGCTTGCTTGAAAACAAGGCTTGAGGGTCTGGCGAGAAAGGCTTCAGGCGCAGCCCGCCCTTGATGCCCCAGGCGCCGGTGACCACCGCGACCTCAACGGCGTCGTCGGGCCACTCAGATGGAGGAGAGTCAAAAGCCATCATCGACAACTCAGCAGCCGAACCCCACAGGACAACCCGAGCCTACAGCGGCCTACGGCACCGAAAGCACCGAAAGCACCGAAGGCGGCTAAGGCACCCAAGCGCCCAAAGCGCGAAAAGAAAAAGCCCCGAACACCAAGCGTGTGCGGGGCTGGCGACAACCCACATGCGGCTGCACCCGGCTGGGCAGGGCCACGAAAGCCCTGCTGCCAAAGGCGCCGACCGCGAAGGCGCGCGGGACCTGTACCGCTCAGGCCTGTGCGGACTTGCGGGCCACATCCACCAAGCGGGTCACCGCCGGGGAAAGTTGTGCGCCCACGCCCGCCCAGTAATTGATGCGGTCCATCGACACACGAAGGCCCTCGGCAGCGCCGGAGGCCACGGGGTTGTAGAAACCCACGCGCTCGATGAAGCGGCCGTCGCGGCGGTTGCGCGCATCGGCGACCACGATGTTGTAGAAGGGGCGCTTTTTGGCGCCGCCACGAGCCAGTCGAATGACGACCATGAGAATTCCTTGAACACGGATACGGTGCAAGGATTCGAGGGAGACACGCATCGAACCCTGGCGGGATGGCCTCGGTAAACCGGGGCCGCGGCGGTGACCGTAGATACGCCCACAATCGACACCAGGCGATTGGGCCCTTGCAAGTTCTCGAGGGATCTCACGGGTCCAAACGCGGTGGGCCGGCAGGAGGCCGTTCACCAAAGCCCACTATTATACGGTTTTGGATTCCTTGTGCAGCCCGTCCATGTCTGAACGCCCACCTGCGGCCCTGATTCGTCCCTGCACCGCTGAGGACCTGCCCGCAGGGCCAGGGCCTGGGTCGGCTGCTCTTGGCCGACCTGGTGGCGCGCTGCACTGCGGCCGGTGCCCGTCAGCTTTTGGCCGTCATCGGTGATGCGCAAAACCAAGCGTCCATTGGCGTGCATCGCAGCTGCGGCTTCGAACACACCGGGGTCTTGCAGCATGCGGGCTGGAAGTTCGGGCGCTGGCTGGATGTGGTGCTGATGCAGCGGGCGCTGGGGCCCGGCGCCAGCCAGGATGCCGGTGCAGGAGGGGTGCGGTGAACAGCGACGAACCTGCCCGCAGCAGCACTTTGCATTCCAAAACCCTGACCACCTGGGCGGCCGTGTTGGGCGGCTTCTTCGGCTTGCACCGCTTTTACCTGCGAGGCCTGGGCGACCCTTGGGGATGGCTGCATGCCGCCGCAGCCTTCTTGGGCCTGATGGGACTGCAGCGCATCCGTGGCCTGGGCGTGGACGATCAGCTGGCCACCCTGCTCCTGCCCTGCCTGGGCTTGACGGTCAGTGCGGCCATGCTGGCGGCAATCGTGCACGGCCTCACGCCCGATGAGCGCTGGGCCCAGCGGCACCATCCCGAGCTGGGCACGGTGCCCACCGCCTGGGGTCCGGTTCTGGGGGTGATCCTGGCCCTGATGCTGGGCGCCACCGCCCTCATGGCCACGGTGGCCTTTGTTGGCCAGCGCCTTTTCGAGGCCCTGCTGCACACCTGATTCAGGGCCAGGCAGGATCTTCCAGCCGCTGCGGTGGCGGGTCGCTCAAGGCCTGCAGCAGGTCGGTCCACCCGTTTCCATATCCAGGCCACTGCAGATCGGGCATCACGTCCCTGAGCGGTTGCAACACGAAGGCCCGCTGAAGCGCGCGCGGGTGTGGCAGCACCAGATCTGCGGTGTCCATCACCCGCTGCCCATAAAGGATCAGGTCCAGGTCCAAGGTGCGTGGCGCATGGTGATACGGCCGCTGGCGCCCTTGCTGCACCTCCAGAGCCTGCAGGGCGCGCAACAGCAGCAGCGGCGCGTGCTCATCGTTTGGGCCCTGCAGCACCGCCACGGCGTTGAGAAAGTCAGGCCCCTGCGCCTGCCAGGGTTGGGTGCGGTACAGGGGCGACACGGCCCAAAGCTTCAGGCCCAGGTGGTCGGGCAAGGTCCGCAGCCCACGGACGGCGGCCCCGAGGTGGGCCCGGGCATCACCCAGGTTGGAGCCCAGGCTGACCACGACCCACTCCACGGTCAAGCCTGCGGCGTCCCATCTCCGGTGCCACCGGTGCCGCCGGTGCCACCAGGACGCCGGCGACGGCGGCGCCGCTTGCGAGGCGCATCAGAGGCGTCTGCGGACCCGTCTGTGGACGGGTCACCGTCTCGGTCTGCGGCCGACCCCGCGTCGTCGGCCACCCCTTGCGCGCTGGATGATCTCGACCGCGACGGTGCGCCGCGGCCCGTGCGCCCCCCAGACGCAGCCGCCGCAGGACCGGAGTCGGCCCGGGCCGATCGCACCCGCTTGGGCCCCGGCTGCGACCGCACGGCGGCCAGCAAGGCCTCGCGCTCTTCGTCCGACCCCAGGGAATAGTCTTCCCACCACTCCGCCAACTCCGGCGGCACCTCATCGACATCGGCGCGCAGGCGCAGAAAGTCAAAGGCGGCGCGGAAACGGACTTGCTCCACGAGTGAGGCCGGGCCACTGCCGCTGCGCCGTTCAAAACGCGGCTGCATCAGCCAGATCTCACGCATGTCGGCAGCCAGCTTGCCACGCCCGGAAATGTCGCCGATGCGTTCGTCAAACACCGCATCAATGGCCGACTGCAAGGCCGGCACCGGCGGCGTTCCGTCCTCCTTGAGGGCCTGCCAGCGATGGCGCACCTCGTCCCACAGCAGACAGGCCAGCAAAAAGCTCGGGGCCACCGGCTTGTCTTCACCCACCCGTCGGTCGGTGTCCGCAAGCGCCAGTTCCACAAAGCGGGCCGCCGACGAACCCGCCGGATGGTCCAAGGCCACATCCAGGATCGGAAACACACCGCGCAGTTCAAAGCGGCGTATGGCCTCGATGCTGGACAGGGCATGGCCCGTCTGCAGCAACTTGACCATCTCATCGAACAGGCGCGACGCCGGCACGCTGGCCAGCAGCGCTGCAGCGGCCTTCATGGGCTTGGCTGTGGCCTTTTCGATCTCAAAACCCAACTTGGCGGTGAAGCGCACCACGCGCAAGAGCCGGACCGGATCTTCCCGGTAACGGCTGGCCGGGTCGCCAATCATGCGCAGCACCCGCTTGCGCACATCCGCAAATCCCTGGTGGTAGTCCACGACCACCCGCGTCACCGGGTCGTAGTACAGGGCATTGATGGTGAAGTCTCGCCGCGCCGCATCCTCGATCTGCGGGCCCCACACGTTGTCGCGCAGCACCCGACCACTGGCGTCCACCGCGTGGCTCTTGCCGGCCAGTTCCCCTTTGGCGGTGCGCTCGTTGCCGTCCACCTGGTCGGCCGCAGCCGCGTCCAGGTAGGCGCGGAACGTGGACACCTCGATGACCTCGTGGTCGCGGCCGCGGCCGTGGATCACATGAACGATCCGAAACCGGCGGCCAATGATGAAAGCGCGGCGGAACAGGGACTTGACCTGCTCAGGCGTGGCGTTGGTGGCCACATCGAAGTCTTTGGGGCGGCGCCCCACCAAGAGGTCGCGCACCGCCCCCCCCACCACATAGGCCTCAAAGCCGGCGTTCTTCAGGGTGGTCACGACCTGGACGGCACGCTCGTCGACCAGGGACGGGTCAATGCCGTGCTCCTGCGCCGACAGCTCCACTCGGCGGCCCAAAGGGATGCCGCTGGCCGTGGTGTGCTCAGGCTTGCCCAGCAGCTTGTTGATGAAACGCTTGATCATGTGAAGAGCCGCAGTATCGGCCAGCCTCGTTGTTGGGCCACGTCGGCCAGCGACGGTGCGGGATTGGTGGCCACCGGGTGGGTGGCCCACTCGAGCAGGGGAAGGTCGTTGATGCTGTCGCTGTACACGGTGATTCGATCGAAGGCTTCACGCCCCTGGGCGTGGCCGAGTCCGGACAACCAATCCTGCACGCGCCGAATCTTGCCTTCGCGAAACGTGGGCGTCCCCCGGATCTTGCCCGTGGCCTGACCTTGTGCGTCGCGCTCGAGCTGAAGGGCAATCAGATGCTCGATGCCAAAGGCCTGTGCAATGGGCTCGGTGACAAATTCATTGGTGGCCGTCACGATGGCCATCAGGTCGCCCGCTTGGCGGTGTTGCTCGACCAGCGCCCGGGCACGCTCACTCAGGGCTGGGCGCATCACCTCTTGCATGAAACGCTCGCGCAAGGCCAGGCTTTCGGCCCAGGGCCGCTGGCGCCAGGCCGAGGTGGCAAAGGCCACGTAAGCGGGCAGGTCCAAGCATCCGGCTTGGTAGTCGGCGTAAAAAGCGTCGTTGCGGCGCTTAAAGGCCACCGCGTCGACCCACTGGTTCTGCACCAGAAAGTCGCCAAAGGCATGGTCGCTATCGGTCTCGATCAGGGTCCCGTCGAGGTCGAACAGGGTCAGGTTCATGGTTCTTCATCTAGCATCTGCCGCAGCAGGGGCACCGTCAGCGGACGCTGATGCTGCAAGGCATAGCGGTCGAATCGGTCCAACAGTCCGGTCAGGCTCTTCAGGTCACGGGACAAGCGCCGCAGCGCGTAGTCCAACACCTCGTCGCCCAGGCGCAGCCCGCGCCGCAGCGCCTCACCCTGCAGGGCTTGACGCAGGTCCGATTCTCCCAGAGGCCACAGGGACAAAACCAAACCCCATCCCAAGCGGGTGCGGATGTCATCGCGGATCGGCAGGTCCACCGGAGGCAGGCGGCCTGCCGCCACCACCGCCGCTCCTTGCGCGCTGGCCTGCACGAAGGCGCTGAAGGCGGCCTGTTGCTGCGCCGGTGACCACGACTCTGCCTGGTCCATCAACAGCCACTGCGTGCCATCGGCCAGGGGCGTGCGTTCTGCGCCAGCCCCATCAAGCCAGGTGACCACCTGGTGTGCCGCCTGGGCCTGTGCCTGCAGCGCTCTCAACAAATGGGTCTTGCCGCAGCCGCTGGGCCCCCACAGATAAACAGGCGCGGCGCCGGGTTGAAGGTCCAAGAGCGTACGCACCGCTGCTTCATTGCCCAAGGCGATGAAGCTCTCAAAGTCCGGGGCTGCGGCCAGCCCGATGTCCAGCGCCAATTGCCGCAAGGCTCAACCCCGGTAGAGCTTGCTGTCGAAATACAGCGCCTGCGCCCTGCGCAACAAGACCAACAGCACCGCGCTGGCCGGCAAGGCCACCAACACGCCCACAAAGCCCAAGAGCTGCCCGAAGGCCAGCAGCGCGAAGATGACCGCCAGTGGGCTCAGGCCGATGCGCTCGCCCACCCAGCGCGGGGTCAGCACAAAGCTTTCCAACAACTGCCCCACCCCGTACACCAGCAACACCATGGCTGCTCCCGGAACAGGCCCGAACTGCAGCACACCGGCCAAGAGGGCCAGCACCAGGCCGACGCCGAAGCCCAGATAGGGCACGAAGATGGCCAAACCCGTGAACAGACCCACCGGCAGCGCCAGGTCAAAACCCAGGATCATCAGGGCCGCTGCGTAGTAAACCGCCAAGGCCAGCATCACCAGCACCTGACCGCGCAAGTAGTGGCTCAACAGCTCATCACACTCCCGGGCAAAGCCAAAAACCGATGCGCGCATCCGTGGGGGCACTAGCGAAGCCGCCCAGGCCGACCAGCGGCGCGCATCCATCAGCAGGTAATACAAGGCCACGGGCACCAACACGAGATAGCCCACCACAGCCAGGGCCACACTGCCCCCGATGCGCAAGGAACTCAGCGCGGCGGTGATCAGCTCTTCTGCATTGCCCCCGAAGACCTTCAACATCAGGGCCTTGATGGCCGCCACGTCCAGGCTGAACTCCACACCCAGGCGCGCCAACAGCGGCACCAGGGTTTCGTTGAAGCGCATCGCCAGGCGGGGCACTTGTTCGCGAAGCAAGGGCAACTCGTGCAACAACACCGGCACCAAGAGCAGCAAGAGGCCCAACAGGGCCAGCATGGCCGCGGCTTCCACCAGCAGCACCGCCAACAGGCGGGGCATGCCACGGGACTGCAAGGAGCAGACCGGTGCATGCAGGATGTAGGCCAGTACCGCGGCCACCACGAAGGGCGCCAGAACCGGTGCCAAGAGCCACAACACCAAGCCCAGCACCAGGGCCAAAAGCGCCCATCGCCAGGTTCGTGACAGGAGGTCCGAATTCATGAGGGCCCCTTCAATGCAACCGGGCCATGCGCTGCAGTTCCTGCAGACGCTCGCGCAGGGCCGGTGCATCTTCGGCCTGCGGACACTCTTGCAAATAGCACTGGAGCTCCTCAGCAGCCAAGGCCCACTGCTCCAGCTCGGCGTACACCAGTGCGCGGTCTCTGCGCTCCAGCCAATCTTCGGGCAGCACCAACACCAGGCGGTCCATCACCTGTTGCATGCGAACCCAATCCTCTGAGGCCCGGTGAATCTCCTTCAAGTTGCGCAGCAGGCGCGCCAAGATTTCACGCGGGGAGGCCGCCTGCAGGAACAGGCCCAGGGGCACCTCATAGTCGCCGACCAGGCCGCGTTGCTGGCGATAGGGCAGCAGCCGCTCATCGAGCTCGTCACGGGACAGGGAACGTCCGCTCATCGGGTCGATGATCACCTCCCCTTGTGGCAGGCTGCACTTGATGAGGAAGTGCCCCGGAAAGGAGATGCCCTGCACCTTCAGGCCCACGCTGCGGGCCAGTTCCAGGTAGACCAGCGCAAGCGAGATGGGAATGCCCCGCCGGGTCTGCAAGACCTGGTGCAGGTGGCTATTGGCCGGCGCATAGAAGTCGTTGACGTTGCCGCCAAAGCCCAGCTCCTTGAAAAAGTAGTGGTTGAGCAGTCGCAGCCGTTGCTGCGCAGCCGCGTCCGGTGCCAAGCGTCGCGCCAGGAGCCCCGCAAGCTCGTCCACCTGCGCCACCACGGCCATGGCGTCCACCGCGGGGTCTTCATCTTGGGCCACTGAGGCGGCGGCCTCCAGCAGCATGAAATGGGCATCGTCGGCCACGAGCGTGCGGAAGTACTCGAGCCGGGCGCGCTGGGCGGTCAAGGGAGTGGCACACATGCGGGCTTGAGTGTACGGCGCAGCCCCATCCAGGTCAGCCGCTGCGGCTGAAGGCTGAGCGGCGGATGCCCAGGGCGGCCAACGCCGCCAGATACACCCCCCCGGCCGCCAACAGCACCAGGGCCAGCCAGGCGATACGAAGCGCAGGCTGGGCCTGCAAGGCCAGCCAGTCCAGGGACCCCGCGCCCAGCACCAACACCGAGCCCAAGAGCGCACAGGCCACGCCCACCTTCAAGAGATACACGCCCCAACCGGGTGACGGCCTCCAAGCGCCGCACTGGTGCAGCCCCCACAAGAGCCAGCCCGCGTTGACCATTGCGGCCAAGCCAATGGACAGCGCCAATCCGGCCACACCGAAGAAAGGCACCAAGGCGGCGTTGAGCAGCTGTGTGAGCAGCAGCACCACCACGGCAATGCGCACGGGCGTGCGGATATCCTGCCGCGCGTAAAAGCCCGGCGCCAGGATCTTGACGGCGATCAGGCCCACCAGGCCGATTCCATATCCCATCAGGGCGCCTTGGGTGCGCGACACATCGGTATCGGTGAAGGCGCCATAGTGGAACAGCACGGCCACCAAAGGCTGTGCGAACAGCAAGAGGGCCAAGGCACTGGGCAGGGCCAGCAAGACCACCAGCCTCAGGCCCCAATCCAGCAGGTCGGTGTAACGCTGCGCCTGCCCCTGTGCCTGAGCAGCCGACAGCTGCGGCAGCAGCACCACGCTCAGCGCCACACCCAACAGCGCCGTCGGAAACTCCATCAAGCGGTCGGCATAGGTGAGCCAGCTGATGGCCCCCGGCCCCTGGTAGGAGGCAATCAAGGTGTTGATCAGCAGGGACAGCTGCGCCACCGACACGCCCAAAACGGCCGGCGCCATCTGTTGAAGCACCCGGCGCACACCCGGATGCGCCCAGGCCCGCTTCAGCCCCGCCGGACCCAGGGCCAAGCGCGGCACCATGCCCACACGGCGCAGGGCCGGGAACTGCAAGGCCAACTGAAGCAAGCCGCCCACCATGACGCCCAGGCACAAGGCATAGATCGGGTGCAGCCCCAGGGCTCCCATGTGCGGGCCAGCCACCACCGCGGCCGCGATGACACACAGGTTGAGCAGCACCGGTGTGGCCGCCGGGGTGGCGAAATGGCGGTAGGTGTTGAGCACGCCCGCGGCCAGTGCCACCAGGGCCATGAAGCCGATATAGGGAAACATCAGGCGGGTCATGAGCACGGCTTCGTCGAGCTCGGCCAAGCCTGAAGCCATGAGCCACACCAGGGCCGGCGCGCCCGCCACGCCCAACACCACCGTCAGCAAGAGCGCAGCCGCAAGGACCGAGGCCACGGAATCCACCAAGCTGCGGGTGGCTGCGTCACCCTCGCGCGCCTTCACCTCGCCCAGCAGGGGCACAAAGGCCTGGGAGAAGGCCCCTTCTGCGAACAGCCGGCGCAGCAGGTTGGGGATGCGAAACGCCACGTTGAAGGCGTCTGTCCAGGCGCTGGCGCCGAACTGGGTGGCCACCACCCATTCCCGGGCCAGACCGGTCACGCGCGAGGCCAAAGTCAACAGCGAGACGGTGGAGGCGGCCTTGAGCAAGTTCATCAGCGGAGCCGATTATAGAAACCCCACGCACAGGCCCGCGTTTTTGTTATACTCCTGGGTTTTACGAATCTCCAACCCACCACACATGGCCACCTCCTCCAAAGCCAAGAAGACTGTTCGTATCGCCTCGGGCCGCAAGCGCGCGCGCCAGGACGTCAAGCTCAATGCGGCCAATTCCGCCCTGCGCTCGAAGTTCCGCACCGTGATCAAGAACGTTCAGAAGGCCGTGGTGGCCGGTGACAAATCCAAGGCGGCTGACCTGTTCAAGCTGGCCCAGAGCGTCATCGATTCCGTGGCTGACAAGGGCATGTTCCACAAGAACAAGGCTGCTCGCCACAAGAGCCGACTGTCCGCCAAGGTCAAGGCGATGGCCGCTGCCTGATCCAAGCCTCCGCGCTTGTCTTTAAAGGCCCGCTCTGCGGGCCTTTGTCGTTTCTGGAGCCCTGTTCGTGTCTTCGTCTCGCTCTCTGAACACCCTGGCCTTCCTGGGCATGCCGCTTGGCAGCCAGGCCTCAGGCTTGCCGCACCTGCAAGCCGTTGTCGCGAGCGAAGTTCATCACAAAGTCCCAAGCCATGGGCTCGATTTCGCGCAGGCCTTCGTCAACCAATACCGCCTTGGCGCCGTCCACGGTCCGCGGCTGGCAGTAGGGGGAGTAACCGATATGGGCGGCCGCACCGCCAACCGAGCCTCCCGGACGAAACGACGACATCGCGCCAGCCAAGCGCTCGGACCAGTCGCTGGGTCGGAACGGCCGACCGTCTGCGGTGAGTCCAATGATGTAGTACTGGCGAGCCATCCCGACATTGTGCCTCGGCGTGCTGCAGCGCAGCACTTTGGACGGCCCGCCCACTGCCCAACACCCCGCCAACACTAGAATCTGCAACGCTTTTCAGGGAGTTTTTATGTCGACCACTGCGCCCATCGACCAGCCCCATGTGATGAAGACCTACGGCCGCTTGCCGATTGCGTTGACGC
The DNA here is from genome assembly GCA_009918225.1 of Betaproteobacteria bacterium. Classification (GTDB taxonomy): domain Bacteria; phylum Pseudomonadota; class Gammaproteobacteria; order Burkholderiales; family Burkholderiaceae_C; genus RFTU01. The sequence continues at coordinate 25,072 of RGEP01000003.1, forward strand.
ATGGACGCGGTTGCCGAGCCTGGGACACCCAGGGGCGCGAGTACCTCGACGCTCTAGGAGGCATCGCCGTCAACACCTGGCCGCGCTGCAGGACCAAGTGGCCAAGCTGATCCACACCTCCAACTATGTGCACATCCCGCTGCAGGAGGAACTGGCCGCTCGCCTTTGCGAGCTCTCGGGTATGGCCAACGCCTTTTTCTGCAACTCGGGTCTGGAAGCCAACGAGGCGGCCATCAAGATCGCGCGCAAGTTCGGCCACGACCGGGGCAACACCGAACCCGAAATCCTGGTGTTCGAACGCGCTTTTCATGGCCGTTCGTTGGCCACACTGTCGGCCACGGCCAATCCCAAGATCCACGCGGGCTTTGGTCCCTTGGTGGGGGGCTTCGTGCGGGCACCGCTGAACAACCTGGCCGCCGTTGAAAAGGCCTTGGCTGACCATCCCCGCATCACCGCGGTCTTTTTGGAAACCATTCAGGGCGAGGGCGGCGTCAACCCATCACGCATCGAGTTCCTGCAGGGCCTGCGCGAACTGTGCGACCGGCACGACAAGCTCCTGATGCTGGACGAGGTGCAATGCGGCATCGGCCGCACCGGCAAGTGGTTTGCCCACCAATGGGCCGGCATCGTGCCGGACGTGATGCCGCTGGCCAAAGGCCTGGGCTCGGGTGTGCCCATCGGTGCGGTGGTCTGCGGCCCCAAGGCTGCCGGCGTTCTGCAAGCCGGCAACCATGGCACCACCTTCGGCGGCAACCCCCTGGCCATGCGGGCCGGCGTCGAAACCCTGCGCATCATGGAAGAAGACGGACTGCTGGCGCACGCCGAATCGGTCGGGGCGCAACTGATGGCCGACTTGCAACGCGAACTGGGCTCGCACCCCGGCGTGAAGGACATCCGCGGCCAGGGCCTGATGCTGGGCGTGGAGTTGGACCGCCCCTGCGGAGCCTTGTTGGGCATCGCTTGTGAAGCCGGCCTGCTCATCAGCATTACGGCCGACACCGTGATTCGCTTGGTGCCGCCCCTGGTGATGACGCACGATGAGGCCCGCGAGGTGGTGGCCCGCCTGGCACCCTTGGTGCTGCAGTTTCTCAAGGACAGCGATGTGAAGGCCGCAGCATGAAGCCCGGCCTGCCCCTGATCCGCCACTATCTGCAGTTCAAGGACTTCCGGGCCGAGGAGTACGCCTACCTGTTCGAGCGTGCAGCCATCATCAAGAAGCGCTTCAAGAACTACGAGAAGTACACGCCCCTGGTCGACCGCACCCTGGCGATGATCTTTGAGAAGGCCAGCACCCGCACCCGCGTAAGCTTTGAAGCGGGCATGTACCAAATGGGCGGCTCGGTGGTGCACCTGACCACTGGCGACAGCCAACTCGGACGCGCCGAGCCCGTTGAAGACAGCGCCCGGGTGATCAGCCGCATGGTGGACATCGTGATGATCCGCACCTACGAGCAAAGCAAGCTTGAAAGCTTTGCTGCGCATTCGCGCGTGCCGGTGATCAACGGCCTGACCAATGAGTACCACCCCTGTCAGATCCTGGCCGACGTCTACACCTACATCGAGCACCGCGGCTCGATCGCCGGCAAGGTGGTGGCCTGGGTGGGCGACGGCAACAACATGGCCCACACCTGGCTGCAGGCCGCCGAGATCCTCGGCTTTACCGTGCACATCAGCACGCCGCGCGGCTATGAGGTGAACCTGGATGTGGCGGGCCTGCGCAGCGCCGACAGCTTCAAAGTATTCAAAGACCCCCTGGAAGCCTGCCGTGGAGCCGACCTGGTGACCACCGATGTGTGGACCAGCATGGGCTACGAATCGGAAAACGAGGCCCGGCGATCGGCCTTCGCCGACTGGTGTGTTGACGCTGAAATGATGGCCGTGGCCAAGCCCGACGCCCTGTTCATGCACTGCTTGCCGGCGCACCGGGGTGAGGAGGTGGCCGCCGAGGTGATCGACGGCCCCCAGAGCGTGGTGTGGGACGAGGCCGAAAACCGCATGCATGTGCAAAAGGCCTTGATGGAATACCTGCTGCTCGGGCGCATCGGATAAGCGCGGGCCGCCGCATTGGGCTCCTAGAATCAGCCCATGGACACCCGAACCAACCCCATTCGCAGCCGCCTGCAGGCCCTGCGCGCGGCCATGGCGCAAGCCGGTGTAGACGCGCTGCTGGTGCCTTCGGCAGACCCTCACCTGTCGGAATACCTGCCCGAACGCTGGCAAGGCCGACAGTACTTCAGCGGCTTCACCGGATCCATGGGCACTTTGGTGGTCATGCAGGACCAGGCCGCCGTGTTTGCCGACAGCCGCTACTGGGTGCAGGCTGAGGCCGAGCTGATCGGCACTGGCGTTGACCTGGTCAAGATTCCCACTGGAACGGCCGCCCACCACGTGCAATGGCTGGCCGAGAAGGTCCGGCGCGGTGGGGCCGTGGCGGTTGACGCCCAGGTGCTGGGCCTGGCAGCGGCCCAACAGTTGCAAACCGCTCTGGACGCCGCAGGCGTCGCCCTTCGCACCGACCTTGACGTGTTGCAAGCGGCCTGGCCAGAGCGCCCGGCCCTGCCCGCGGAGCCCGTCTATGAGCACCGTGCGCCCCATGCCCCGCTGCCGCGCAGCGCCAAGCTGGATCAACTGCGCCAGGCCATGGCGCGCCATGGAGCCACGCATCACTTTGTGAGCACCGTGGACGACATCGCCTGGATCACCAACCTGCGCGGCTCGGATGTCCACTACAACCCCGTTTTCCTGGCCCATGTGCTGGTGAGCCCCAGCGGCGTGACGCTCTTTGTGGGAGACGGCAAGGTGCCCACATCCCTGGCCGATCAGTTGCGATCAGAAGGCATCGGCCTGGCCCCCTATGACCAAGCCCGTGTCGCCCTTTCCAGCTTGCCCGCCGAGGCCACCTTGTTGCTGGACCCGCGGCGCGTCACCCTGGGCCTGCGCCAGGCCGTGCCGGCTTCGGTGAAGGTGGTCGAGGGCATCAACCCCAGCACCTTGCTCAAGAGCCGCAAGACACCGCAGGAAGCTGAATTCATCCGTGAGGCGATGGCGCGCGACGGTGCGGCCATGTGCGCCTTCTATGCCTGGTTTGAACAGGCCTTGGGCCGCGAGCGCATCACCGAGCTCACCGTCGACGAACGCTTGAGCGCTGAGCGGGCCAAGCAACCCGGCTTCGTGGGCTTGTCCTTCCCGGTGATTGCCGGTTTCGCGGCCAATGGCGCCATGCCCCACTACCGCGCCACGCCCAACGCACATGCGGTGATCGAAGGCAACAGCCTGCTCTTGATCGACTCGGGCGGACAGTACCTGGGCGGCACCACCGACATCACGCGGGTATGGCCAGTGGGCCAGGTGAGTGCCGCCATGAAGCGCGACTACACCCTGGTGCTCAAGGGCACGATGGCCTTGTCAAGGGCCCGCTTTCCGAGAGGAACGCTCAGCCCCATGCTGGACGCCTTGGCGCGGGCCCCCCTTTGGGAGCAAGGCATCGAGTTTGGCCACGGGACCGGGCACGGCGTGGGGTATTTCCTGAATGTGCACGAAGGACCGCAAAGCATCAGCAAGGCCATACCGGAGCCGCACATGGCGATGGAGCCGGGGATGATCACCTCCATCGAACCGGGCGTTTACCGGCCGGGGCAATGGGGGGTGCGCATTGAAAACCTGGTGCTCAATGTGGCAGCAGCCACACCGGAAAACGGCGGCTTTGGCGAGTTCCTCGAGTTTGAGACCCTGACCTTGTGCCCCATCGACACACGCTGCATCGATCGCACATTGATGCGCGACGACGAGTTGAAGTGGCTCAATGCGTATCACGCCGTGGTTCGCGAGCGCCTGTTGCCGCTGGTCCAAGGCGATGCCCGGGCCTGGCTCATCGAGCGGACACAAGCGCTTTGAGCGGCCCAGCCCTCTCGAGCGGTTCGGTCGCCGCGCTGGTGGCCGAGCTCACGAACTATGAGCAAGGCCGCTCCAGTGGCGGCGCGCTGTGCGCGAGCTTTCGGTCTGCAGCCCAGCAATGGCCCGGCCTGCCGCCGCGCTTCCTGACGGTTTTGGAGACCCTGCTGCAGCCCTTGGAGTCCAGCGCCCTGTTCAGCGAGGAAAGCTGTGCCTTCAGCCGCCAAGACCTGGCCGCATCCCTGCGCCAGTGGCTGCAGGCGGCACAACTCAAGGCACCACAGCCTGGGGCCACGGCCTCCGGCGCAGCGCCGCTGGCCCGCGTGGAACAGACCGGATGAGCGAGTCCTACAACCGGCGCCAAACCATGGCGGCCTTGCTGGGGCTGGCCTCATCTGCGGCAGTGGCCTCAGACCCTGCGACACGCCCACGCAGCCCGAAGCCCAGTGCATCGCTGGGGCCCTTGGTACCCCTGGGCGGTAGCGTGCGCTTTGACAACCCCGTGGTGTGGAAGCGCCTCGTGGAACTGGCCGGCGGCCCCGGTTCGCGGTTTGCCGTGATGAGCATGGCCGCCGGGCGGCCCGAACGTGCAGCGAGCCTGGCCCAACAGGCCCTGCAACGCGCCGGTGCCAAGGCCGAGTGGGTGGCGGTGGCCCCCGCCTTGAAAGACCAAGACCTGGCTGCTGCGGTGCGCGACCCCAAGTGGGTCCAGATGGTGCTGGGCTCGCAAGCCGTGTTCTTCACTGGCGGCGCCCAAGCGCGAATCGTGGACACCTTAAGGCCAGGCGGCCAAGACAGCCCGCTCTTGCAAGCGGTGCACGCCCTGCAGGCCCGGGGCGGCTTGGTGGCTGGAACTTCGGCCGGGGCGGCGATCATGAGCCGCACCATGTTCCGCGACGCGCCGTTTGTAACCTCGGTGCTCAAGGGGATCCTGCGGCGGGGCGTGGAATACGCGCCAGGCTTGGCCTTTGGCCCCGATGGCCTGTTCATCGATCAGCATTTTCTCAAGCGCGGCCGTGTGGGCCGCATGATTCCCTTGATGCTGAGCACCGGCGACCGGCTGGGCCTGGGCGTGGACGAAGATTCAGCGGCCCTGATCCATGACAACGAGGTCGAGGTGCTGGCAGGCCGCGGCGCGCTCTTGGTGGAGCTGCACGCAGCCGTTCAGGGCATGGAAAACGGTGCCCTGAGTTTGCAGGGTGCACGCCTTTCCCTGCTGGAGCCGGGCGACCGCTTCAACCTGGAAACGGGCCGGCTGCAGCCCTCTGAGGCCAAATTGGCTGCACCGGTGACGTTTCGTGCGCCCAACTTTGACCCCACCTTTGAGTTCGACCGCTACTTCATGGACATCCTGGGCGACTACGCCATCGTGGATGCGATGATCCAGCTGGTGGATGGCCCGAAGCAGCAGGTGCGAGGCTTGGCCTACACCCCTTTGCCACGTCCGGGTGATGCGCGGCGCGACCTGGGCTTCGAGTTCATCCTCACCCGCGACGAGCACACGCGGGCATGGGCACCCCTGGGCACAGGGGGTGACCCCTACACGATCGAACGGGTGCGGCTGGACATTCGGCCGGTTCGGGTACCACAGCCCCTGTTGCGTGACTGGTCGGAGCCCGCTTGATGAATGAGCACCACCATCAGCTGCCGGCAGCAGCCCCGGGAATCGAGGCCCATCTGCTGAGCCTTCACTTTGGCGCCGCTGCCACGGGCCCCAAGGCCTATATCCAATGCGCCTTGCACGCCGATGAAATTCCGGGTTTGTTGGTCGGGGTGCACCTGCGGCGTGAACTGGCCCGCTTGGAGGCCGAGGGACGAATCCTCGGCGAGGTGGTGCTGGTGCCGGCCGCCAATCCCCTGGGCGGCGCGCAGGCCGTGCTGGGTGGGCAGATCGGCCGCTTCGACTTGGCCACGGGCCTGAACTTCAACCGCGGCTATCGCGACCTGCTCCCGGACTTGATGCAATCGTTGCCCCAACGCTTGGGGCCCGACGCTGCGGCCAACACCCGTGTGATTCGGCAAGCCTGCCAAGAAGCGCTGCAGGCGTGGGAACCCACTTCGGCAGCCGATGCCCTCAAGCGCCTGCTGCAGAGCATGGCGGTGGACGCCGACACGGTGCTGGACCTGCACTGCGACAGCCAGGCCCTGATGCACCTGTACGCCCCCACGCCCTGGGCCGACACGGGGCTGGCCCTGGGCCGTTGCCTGGACGCCCGGGTGGTGCTGCTGGCCAAGGAGTCGGGCGACAACCCCTTCGACGAATCGGTATCGCGGCACTGGTGGGAGTTGCAAGCCGCCTACGCCGGCGCACACCCCATTGAGCTGGGCTGCTTTTCCACCACTGTCGAGCTGCGCGGCGAGGCCGATGTGAACCATGAGCTTGCCGCACGCGATGCCCAGGGCTTGTTGGCCTTCCTGGAGCAGCGCGGGCACTTGGCTCCGGGCAGCATCGATCGCCGGGATTCACCCGTGGTCTGTGAGGCCTTGCCCTTGGAAGGGGTGGACCCGCTGACCGCACCTTGTGGCGGTGTCTTGGTCTTGCGCTGCGAACTGGGCCAGGCGGTGCACGCGGGCCAAGTGGTCGCCGAGATCATCGACCCCTTGAGCGCGCAATCGACCCCGGTGCACAGCCGGGTCGACGGCCTCTTTTTCGCGCACAGCAAAACCCGCTGGGCGCTGCGCGGCGAGCGCATCGGCAAGGTGGCCGGTGCGCAGGCCTTTCGCAGCGGAAAGCTCTTGTCGCTGTAGCGACGCGCTTACTTGATCGGCTTGAAGCGCACCCGCTTGGGTCGCGCACCCTCTTCACCCAAGCGCTTCTTCTTGTCGGCTTCGTACTCTTGGTAGTTGCCGTCGAAGAAGGTCCACTGCGAGTCGCCCTCGCAGGCCAGGATATGGGTGCAGATGCGGTCCAGGAACCAGCGGTCGTGGCTGATGATCATGGCGCTGCCGGCGAACTCGAGCAGCGCCTCTTCCAGCGCCCGCAGCGTTTCCACGTCGAGGTCGTTGGAGGGCTCGTCCAGCATCAAGACATTGCCGCCGCGCGCCAGGGTTTTGGCCAGGTGCAGCCGGCCGCGCTCACCGCCGGAGAGTTGACCCACCATCTTCTGCTGGTCGTTGCCCTTGAAGTTGAATCGGCCCAGGTAGGCCCGTGAGGGCATCACGAATTTGCCGATGGTGAGGTTATCCAGACCGCCGGAAATGTCTTCCCACACGGTTTTGCTGCTGTCCAGGCTTTGGCGAGATTGATCCACGAAGGCCAGCTGTGCGGTCTTGCCGATGACGATCTCACCGCTGTCGGGCTGTTCCACGCCCTGCAGCATGCGAAACAGCGTGGACTTGCCCGCACCATTGGGGCCGATGATGCCCACGATGGCGCCCGCGGGCACCTTGAAGCTCAGGTTGTCGATCAGCAGGCGGTCACCAAAGCTCTTGGATACCCCCTTGAACTCGACCACCTCATTGCCCAGGCGCTCGGCCACGGGGATGAAGATTTCATTGGTCTCGTTGCGCTTTTGGTATTCGTAGTCGCTGAGCTCCTCGAACCGCGCCAGGCGTGCCTTGCTCTTGGCTTGGCGGCCCTTGGCGTTCTTGCGCACCCACTCGAGTTCTTGCTTCATGGCCTTGCGGCGCGCGTCTTCGCTCTTCTGCTCGGCCTCCAGGCGCTTTTCCTTTTGGTCCAGCCAGTCGGAATAGTTGCCCTTCCAAGGAATGCCGTGACCGCGGTCGAGTTCCAAGATCCATTCGGCCGCGTTGTCCAGGAAGTAACGGTCGTGGGTGATGGCCACCACGGTGCCCGGAAAGCGCTGCAGGAACTGCTCCAGCCACTCCACGCTTTCAGCGTCCAAGTGGTTGGTGGGCTCGTCCAGCAGCAGCATGTCGGGCTTGGACAGCAGCAAGCGGCACAAGGCCACCCGGCGCTTTTCACCGCCGGACAGGTTGCCGATGGTGGCCTCCCAGGGCGGCAGGCGCAGGGCATCAGCGGCCAGTTCCAGTTGCAGGTCCGTGTTCTCGCTGCCTGCCGCAGCAATGATGGCCTCAAGCTCGGCTTGCTCGGAGGCCAGCTTGTCGAAGTCGGCATCGGGCTCGGCATAGGCCGCGTAGACCTCGTCCAGGCGCTTCTTGGCCGCCAAGACCCCACCAATGCCCTCTTCCACCGCTTCGCGCACGGTTTGATCGGGGTTGACCAAGGGCTCCTGCGGCAGGTAACCAATCTTGATGCCGGGCATGGGCACGGCCTCACCTTCAATCTCACGGTCGATGCCGGCCATGATCTTGAGCAGCGTGGATTTGCCCGCACCGTTCAAGCCCAAGACGCCGATCTTGGCGCCCGGAAAGAAGGACAGGGACACTTCCTTGAGGATTTGTCGCTTGGGCGGCACCGTCTTGGTGACGCGGTTCATGGTGAAGACGTACTGGGCCATGGCTCGGGGATGCTCGAAGGAGGGGTGCACAACGGCACAATCCACGATTATCCCTGAGCCACCCATCCGCATGCCCATGAAGCC
>RGEP01000021.1 GCA_009918225.1 Betaproteobacteria bacterium
GCGCGGCCGTGGCCGCAGCCCTGCCTGCCGGCGCGCTGGGCGCGATGCAGGCCATGGCCCAGGAGAAGAAGGCACCCGAGAAGAAGGACCTCAAGGTGGGCTTCATCGCCATCACCTGCGCATCGCCCCTGATCATGGCCGACCCGCTGGGCTTCTACCGCCAACAGGGCTTGAATGTGCAGCTCAACAAGACCGCCGGTTGGGCCCTGATCCGCGACAAGGTGCTCAACAAGGAATACGACGCCTCGCACTTCCTGTCGCCGATGCCGCTGGCGATTTCATTGGGTTTGGGTTCCACCCAGACGCCGATGAACGTGGCCACCATCCAGAACATCAACGGTCAGGCCATCGTGCTGGCCAACAAGCACAAGGACAACCGAGATCCGAAGAACTGGAAGGGCTTCAAATTCGCGGTGCCCTTCGACTACAGCATCCACAACTTTCTGCTGCGCTACTACCTGGCCGAGCACGGCATCAACCCCGATACCGATGTGCAGATCCGCGTGACGCCGCCGCCGGAGATGGTGGCCAATCTGCGGGCGGGCAACATCGACGGCTTCCTCGGCCCCGACCCCTTCAACCAACGCGCGGTGTTTGATGAGGTGGGCTTCATCCACATCCTGTCCAAGGAAATCTGGGATGGCCACCCCTGTTGCGCCTTCGGTGTGCCCACCGACTTCATCCAGCAGAACCCGGCCACCTTCGCCGCGCTGTACCGATCGGTGCTGACGGCCGCTGCGATGGCGCGCGACCCCAAGAACCGTGAGCTGATCGCCAAGGTGATCGCACCCGCGCAGTATCTGAACCAACCGGAGGCGGTGCTCAACCAGGTGCTCACCGGCACTTTTGCCGACGGCCTGGGCAATGTGCGCAAGGTACCCGAGCGGGCCGATTTCGATCCGGTGCCTTGGCACTCGATGGCGGTGTGGATGCTCACCCAGATGCAGCGCTGGGGCTACCTCAAGGGCGATGTGAACTACAAGCAGATCGCCGAGCGCGTATTCCTGATGACCGATGCGGCCAAGCACATGAAGGACCTGGGCCAGCCGGTCACGCCGGCCTCCGCGGGCTACCGCAAGTTCAAGGTGATGGGCAAGGATTTCGATCCCAACAAGGCTGCCGAATATGCCCGCAGCTTCGCCATCGCCAAGGCGGCGTGAGATCGGCACCGGAGCATCCCCATGAAAGCCTCATCTTCCATGCAGCTTCGCGCCGGCTTGTTGTCGACGCTGATCCTGCTCACCTTCCTGGCGCTGTGGCATGCCGGCACCGCGCCTCGCGCGACCGTGGCGGCGGCGCCGGCCGCGCAACTCACGCCCGAGCAGATCGAGTACGCCAAGCTCATGGGCAAGGACCCGGCTACGCTGGCTGCAGGTGAGCCCAAGAAGTCGGACGGCTTTCCCACGCCGATGCAGATGGGCAAGGCCATCGCCACCAACCTGGCCGACCCCTTTTACGACAACGGCCCCAACGACAAGGGCATCGGCATTCAGCTGGCCCACTCTCTGGCGCGCGTGGGTCTCGGATTTTTCATCGCGGCGGCTGTGGCCATTCCCCTGGGCTTTGTGATCGGGATGAGCCCGCTGCTCTACAAAGCGCTCGACCCCTTCATCCAGGTGCTCAAGCCGATTTCACCCTTGGCTTGGATGCCGCTGGCGCTCTACACCATCAAGGATTCCAGCATCTCGGGCATTTTTGTGATCTTCATTTGTTCGGTGTGGCCGATGCTCATCAACACCGCATTCGGTGTGGCCGGCGTGCGGCGCGATTGGCTCAACGTGGCCAAGACCCTGGAGGTCAGCCCCTTGCGCAAGGCCTTCCAGGTGATATTGCCTGCGGCTGCGCCCACCATCCTCACCGGTATGCGGATTTCCATGGGCATCGCCTGGCTGGTGATCGTGGCCGCTGAGATGCTGGTGGGTGGAACCGGTGTGGGCTACTTCGTGTGGAACGAGTGGAACAACCTGGCGCTGACCAATGTGATCTTCGCGGTGCTCGTGATCGGCGTGGTGGGCATGCTGCTCGATGCGCTGTTTGCCCAAGCCCAAAAGGCGGTGACCTATGTCGACTGAATTTCACACCTCTTCAATAGCGTCGCTACGCGACGCGCAATTTCTGCAGGTTCAAGGCCTGGCCAAAACCTATCCGGGGTCCACGGAGCCCGTGTTCGACGAGGTCAACTTCGACATTGCACGCGGTGAGTTTGTTTGCATCATTGGGCACAGCGGCTGCGGCAAGACGACCATCCTGAATGTGCTGGCGGGGCTGGAGGAAGCAAGCCAGGGCAACGTCATCATGGACAACCGCGAGGTTTCTGGGCCCAGTCTGGAACGTGGCGTGGTGTTTCAAAGCCACGCCCTGATGCCGTGGCTGACGGTTCGCCAGAACGTGGCCTTCGCGGTGAAGAGCCGCTGGCCTGAGTGGCATCCGGCACAGGTAAAGCTGCACGTGGAGAAGTACGTCGACATGGTGGGCTTGTCGCATGCCATCGACAAGAAGCCTTCGCAGTTGTCGGGTGGCATGAAGCAGCGAGTGGGGATCGCGCGCGCCTTTGCCATTGAGCCCAAGATGTTGCTGCTTGATGAGCCCTTCGGTGCACTTGATGCGCTGACCCGCGGCACCATTCAGGACGAGTTGCTCAAGATCTGCTCGGCCACGCACCAAACGGTGTTCATGATCACGCACGATGTGGACGAGGCCATTCTGCTGGCCGACAAGATTTTGCTGATGAGCAACGGCCCCATCGCACGAGTGGCCGAAGTGGTGCGAAACACCCTGCCGCGTGATCGGCAACGCGCTTCATTGCACCATGAGCCTGGCTTCTACGAACTGCGCAACCACCTGGTCGACTTTCTCGTGAGCCGTTCCAAAGACCTTTCGCGCGGTCGAGCGCCCGCGCATCCGCCCGAGGTTCGGCCGGCCGATGCGGCGCGCAGCGCGGCTGCGGGTTCCAACCTGGCTTCAGATACGGCGCTCGCGCCCGCGCCTGCTGCATCCGTCACGCACCTGCACCGCGTGGCCTGACCATATTCAATCGTATTCAACCACCACAGGAGTAGAGTTCCGTGAACCGCAACGACGTCACCGAAAAGATCATCACCGTCAAGGTCGCCAAGGGCATCAAGTGGGAAGCCGTGGCCAAGAAGGTCGGCCAGTCCAAGGAATGGACCACGGCGCTGTGCCTGGGCCAGATGACCGCCACGCCCGAGCAGGCCAAGGCCGTGGGCAAGATCTTCGGCTTGACCGCTGAAGAACAGAAGTGGCTGCAGGTCGTGCCCTACAAGGGATCGCTCCCGACCGCCGTGCCCACTGATCCCCTGATCTACCGCTGGTACGAAATCGTCAGCGTCTATGGCACCACGATCAAAGAGCTGATCCACGAGGAATTCGGTGACGGCATCATGAGTGCGTCGTAGGCCGGTGTGGGCATGCCACAGACACGCGCGGCCACCACACGCGCCTGCCGACGGATGGGCTCGATGAAGCGTTGGGGCCGACCGTTGATCGAGATGCAGTCGCCCAATGCGTGAACATGGGCCACCCCCGTTTCGAGGGTTTGGGAATCGACCGCAATCCCCTTGTCCCAGCGCAGGCCGGCTTGATGCGCCAAGCGGCTGGGCGTACCCAGTCCCACCGCACTGATGAGCACCTCGGCTTGGACCAGGCGACCGCTGCGCAGGATGAGTTCGACGCCGGCACTTGAAGCCGCTGAAGCTGCGCTTCCATGCGCTTTTCCGAAGCAGCTCTTCACCTCAGCGTGGCCGATGAATTCAAGGGGCAGCGCCTTCCAGGCCTGCAGCAAGTCGGCCGATTGCTCGGCAGTGGCCATGGGCAGTGGTCGAGGAGACTTGTCGAGCAGCACTACCGGATGCCCGGCCAAGGCCAGGTCATTGGCCAACTCGCACCCGACGAGACCGGCGCCCACGATCACCACCCGGGCCTTCCCGCCGTTTTGGCCGCCGCGAGCCAAGGCCTGTCGCAGCCCCGCATAGGCGCCCAGGTCGTTGATTCGCCAGGTGAGCTCGGCAGGCAAGCCGTCGCAGGCTTGCGCCACTGCACCATGTGCCAACACCAAGTCGTCGAATCGAAGGGTGCCGCGCGTGGTGCGCAAACGCCTGGCCTCCAGGTTCACGCCCACGGCGGTGGTCGAGGAAAGCAGCTTCACCCCCAGACGCTCAGCCGCGGCCAATCCGCTTTCAATGGGCAAAGATTGCGCCGTTGCACCCTGCTTGAAGGCCACCGACAGCCGGGGTTTGTCGTAGCGGTCTGCCAAGCAGGTGCTCAGCAGGGTAATGGGCTTGTGGGCGTCCAGTGCCCGAATGTGTTCGACCAAGGTCCAGGCGGCGGTGCCGCCACCCACGATCACCACGCCGGCCTCCGCACCGCGCGCCCGATCGCGCTGCGCAGCGGGGCCGGATGCGCGGCACGCCTGCGGGACCACCGGCTCGTAGGGCTCGAAGTCGGCCTTGGTCACGCCGCACAGTGGACAGGCCCAGTCGTCGGGTATCTGCTCCAGGCGTGTGCCGGGTGGCAGGCCCCCATCGGGGTCGCCCGCCGCTTCGTCGTACACATGGCCGCAGGCACGGCAAATGTATTGACGATAGGCCTGTGTGTTCATGCGGCCACCGCTTGCGGCATCACCGGCTTGCTCAGGCGCGCGATCTCCTTGCGCAGGTGCTTGATGGCCGGTGTGACGATGGCCACGAAGTGCGATTCGCGCACCCGGCGCTGAACATCTGAGCTCATGAGGTAGCCGCGAGCCCCTGCATGCAAGAGCGCGGACTGCGCAGCGCGCAAGGCGAGTTCGCCGGCTTGAGCCCTTGCATCGAGCACGCTGATCAGGTGTTCCTGATCGGTGGCATAGGGCATGCGAGCCAGTTTCATGATGCGCGCCACCAGTTCGTCCAGCTCCGCCTGCAACTCGTCGGGCCGGTCCTCGAGGAATTGGTTGACATGCCCGAGTTGAGGTTCGACCTTCCACATGGAATCGATCGCTCCTTGCGTGACGCCGATGCCCATGGCGGTCTGCAGCAGCACGAAGGCGCCGCGGATGCGGCCGATGAAGGGCCGCACCGGATCAGCCAACAGATTGGTGGCATCGACCCGGTAGTTGTTCAGCCGCACCGCCCAGGTGTTGGTGCCCTCCATTGCGGAGAACGAGGGGCAGTTGCGCCGCTCCACGCCAGGCGCATCGCAGCGCACGATGAACATGACCTCGCGCGGGGGTTCGTCGGTGTCGGTTTCCAAGGCGGCCACGGCCCCAAAGTAATGATCGTCGCCCAGGTTGCTGACCCAAGGCAGCGTGCCGTTGACCACATACCCCTGACCGTCACGGCGGGCTTTGAGCAGGAACTGCTCGATCCCCGCAAAGGTCTTCATCGGGTTGCTCATGCCCGTGGCGCCCAGGGTCCGGCCCAGCATGTGTGCGGCCAGCACGTCGCCACCCAGGTTCGGGTTGCCGCTTTGCTCCATGTAGACACCGCAGACCTGGTGGCACCAGACCATAAATCCGGTGGCGCCGCACACCCGCGACACCTCGGCTGCCGCACGAATGGCCAGGCCGAAATCGGCGTCCGTACCGGATTGGCCCAGTGGTGCACGATCGTCGTGGTGAACGCCCAAGGCACCGAGTGCGCCCAACTCACGCAGCACCGATTCGGGGTAGATGCCCTTGCGGTCGCAATCCTCGACCACTGCTGCCAAAGGGCCCCGCGCCACGGCGCGCACGGCTTCGATCAGGGCCTCTCCATCTAGGCAGCCGGGTGTGCTCTGGCGGAGCCCCGCAGCCAATTCCATCGGTGCGCCCATCGGTTTACTCCGCCATCGCAATGGAGAACGGAATCGGATTGCGCATGGTGTTGGCCACCGGTGAGTAGTAGTTGGCGTGGCGCACGATCTCGTCAAGCGTTTCGCGCGTGGCGTCGCCCTCCACTACTACCCTCACGCGAATGGCTTGGAAGCCCATTTCAGGCGGCGTCTTCTCCAATGCACCACCGGCACCCCAGGCGGCCGGGTTGCCGATGTCGCCTTCCAGAAAGAGCTCCAGCTTGCTCAGCTTGACCTGCTTCCAGGTGGCCACGGCGGTGATGCCCACCGCCAGGCAGCCGCCCAGGGCCGAGAGTGCAATTTCCCCGGGGGCCGGCGCCGTGTTCTCGCCGAACAGGTGCAACGGTTCGTCCACCACCACGGGTTCGTGGTCGCCCACATAGCTGAGGGTGCGGTACTGCCCTTCAGTGACGGTGTGAACCTTGTTGGTCCCGCGCGAGGCGGGGTTGTTGCGGCCTTTGTCGGCAAAGGCCATCAGGCCATTCCGGTCGATCGGGCGCAGATAGGATTTGACGGTGGTCGGGGCTGCTGCGCATGGCCATGGGCATCTCGGCCTTGAACGGCAGCCCGGTTTCGATGGGCATCGCTTCGTCGCGCGACCATTCGTTCCAGCTGCCGAAGTACATGCGCACGTCGGTAAAGCCGGCCTGCTTCAAGGCCAGGAAGGTGTTGGAAGCGCGCGCTCCTTTGAAGCAATAGAGGTAGACCGTGTCGCTTGGTGCAATGCCGGCCGTGGCGCATTCCGCCTTCACTTCATCGGGCGACTTGATCATTGGGCCCTGCGCCGATGGCTTCATGAAGCGGTACCACTCCACCCACTTGGCGCCCGGGATGCGTCCCTTGCGCGGCGCAAAGTCCTTGCCGTAGGGGGAAGAGCTTTCGCCGATCCATTCGTCGATGTCGCGTACATCCAGCAGCTTTGCGGTGCCCGGTGCCTTCACCGCATCCAAGACATCGGCCTGGGTCAGCATCACATCGCTCATCGTCAAGTCAGCGGGGAAGGTGGCGGGCATGGGGGTCACCGCCTCGGTGGAAACCGGCAGCCCCGCTGCCTTCCAGGCCGAGTAACCGCCGTTGAGCACATGCACCTTGGGGTATCCGAGCCAGGTGAGCAGGTAGTAGCCGCGGCAGCTTTGGCCGTAGCCGCTGTTGAGAGAGTCCTCGTACAGCACCGCCGTTTCCGCGCCCGACAGACCGATGTCACCGAAGTGCTTCACGAAGGTGCTCTTGAGCTCGGCCAGGCCTTCAACGGTTGAGGTGGCCAGAAAGGTGAAGATCTCGCGCAGGTTCACCGCGCCTGGTATGTGACCGGCCGCATAGGTGTCGGCGTCGCGGGTGTCGATGATGACCAGCTTCTCGCTGGCGGCCAGGGTGGAAAGTGCTTCGGGGGTGAGCAGGGTGGGGTAGGCCATGATGATCTCCGATGGGGTGGAAGGGGACAGCTGTTGAAGAGGTGTTGTTTGCAATGGCCATGCCAGACCTTCCACCCCCGAACCCCACACCAGGGCGCCCTGGCGCGGTCCACTTCGTCAACATTCGCCAAAAATTGATGGACTTTGTCGAGCAATGTCGACAAACGTCGGGCGGCATCTGGGGGGCCTCAGGCCCCGGGTTCCTCAGCCCTGCGGCGGCGACCTTTCCAATCCCAGGCGCCGCCAGCGGTAGGCAAACTGCCGCGGCGTGAGGCCCAGCGCCAGTGCCGCACGCGTCTGGTTGCCACCCGCTTGGCCCAGCGCTAGGCGCAGGTCTTGCGCTGAATGGGATTGGAAGGAGCGGTAGTCGCGAACGGCCGGCCCGCTCGCGTCCGTCGCAGGCTCGTCCTTGACGGGTGCCGCGTTCTGCGTTCGCCGGCCGTCGGCCGGCAGCTTGTTCGCTGCGCGCGCATCGCCTGGTTCGATTGCCGCCTGCTCCATCTGCGAAGGCGATGGCAAAGGCGGCTCATGTTCGGCCAGCCGGTGCAGGTCAAGAGCTTCCAGCACCGGGCCCTCGCCCAGCAACACCGCCCGCTCAATCAGGTTGCCCAACTCGCGGATGTTCCCGGGCCAGACCTGCTCGCCCAGCCATTTCCAGGCCCCTTCGCTGAGGTGCAGGTTGCGTTGATGGGCCTGGTTGGCGCGGCTGAGGAAGTGCAGGGCCAAGGGCTTGATGTCTTCTGCCCGCTCGCGCAGGGACGGCAGGCGAATGGGCACCACATTGATTCGGTAATAGAGGTCGCGCCGGAAGCGCCCCATCGCCACGTCATTGACGAGGTTGCGGTGCGTGGCCACCACCACCCGCACGTCCACCCGCACCTCTTTGCTGCCTCCCAAGCGCATGAGCGTGCCGTCCTGAAGGGTTCTCAGCAATTTGGACTGAAGCGACAAGGGCAGTTCGCCCACTTCGTCCAGGAACAGGGTGCCGCCATCGGCCCGTTCAAACCACCCTGCTCGTGCGCCGGATGCACCGGTGAAGGCGCCACGCTCGTGCCCGAACAGTTCCGATTCGAACAGCGTTTCGGGAATCGCAGCGCAGTTGACCTTGATGAAGGGGCGGTCATGCCGCGTGCTCGACAGGTGAACCGCGCGTGCAAACAATTCCTTGCCCGTTCCCGATTCACCCAGGAGCATCACCGTGGCGTGCGACTGCGAAACCCGCTCGAGCTCGTGCAGCGATTTCAACAAGGCCGGCGATTGGCCGACGATTCCGTAGCGCATGGCCGAGGACTGCAGCACCCCCTTGAGCAGCGCATTCTGGGCTTCGAGTGCCGCCGTCTTGCGCTGCACCAGCATGTTGAGCTGCAGCACCTGCCCGGTGAGCGTGGCCAACAGTTTGAGCAGGGCCAGGTCGTCGGTCAGGGCACGGTGCCGGCTGCGGATGCGGTGACAGGCCAATACACCCACGCAACGATGCTCGATTTCCACGGGCACCGCGATGAAGGCCACGGTCTCCGAAGGCAGCTTCTCGCGCGGCACCGCGCGGTTCAGGAAGCGGGGCTCTTGGTCGATGTCCTGCACGATCATCGGTTGGCCCGTGCTCAGCACCGCACCGGTGATGCCTTCGCCCTGGGCATACACGCCATGCTCCATTTCGGTGCGCATCAGCCCATAGGCATGGCGAATTCGGGCCCGGGTCTGTGGCTCGATGGTGCCCTCCACCGCCCGATCCATCTCATCCAGCAGCACCAGGCGTCCGCGATTGAGACCCACCAACTCGCTCATCAGGTGCAGCATCTCGCGCACCACGGTCTCAGGTGCCAGGCTGCGGCCGACCAGCCTCAGCACCTCGGCCAGCAGCAGGCGCTCCTGCTGCGCCCAGGCTTGCGCTGGCGCCGTCGGTGGCTTGTGGGGGTCGGGCTCGTTCGCGGCGGGCATACCTGTTGTGAAGCAAGAAGTGAACCGCCGCGGGAGGCCGTCAGACGGCGCTAGGGCGGTGGCCGCTGCCCCGCCGGCCACAAGGCCCACATCTGCAGGCGGCCCTTCGTTCGACCGGCGCGTTCTCCGGCTTCGTCACCCCAGCCCCAGAAGTAGTCACCCCGGACTGCCCCGGTGATGGCACTGCCCGTGTCCTGCGCCATCACCGCCCGCTGCAAGGGTTTGCTGTTGGGAGAATGGCTGTGTATCCACAGGGCTGTGCCATAGGGCACGCTGCGGGGGTCGACCGCCAGGGATCTCTGGGGTGTCAGGGGTACACCCATCGCGCCCCTCGGCCCCAGATCAGGGTCGGTTAGCGGTTCTTCCTTGAAGAAGACCACGCGGGGGTTCTTCCACAGCGCTTCCTGAACGCGGCGAGGGTTGCGCTGCATCCATTCCTTGATGCCGGGCCAGGTGGCCTGTGCGGCGCTCAGGTGGCCTTGGTCGATCAGCCACCGGCCCACTGAGCCAAAGGGGTGGTCGTTGTGAGCAGTGAAACCCAGGCGTACCTGACGTTGTCGGCCATCGGGCTCGGTCACGGTCAGGCGCCCGGATCCTTGAATCTGGAGCACCAGCACATCCACCGGGTCTCGCAGGTAGACCAATTCGCGCCCCTTGAGTGCGTCGCGGGCCTCGCGTACGGTGTCCAACTGTTGCCGGGTCCAATAGGGTCGGCGTTGCCCGAGGTCGGCGGGTGGGCGATGCAGCGGCGACTTGAAGTCTCCATCGGCCTGGCGCCGTGCCTCGAAGTGCGGCTCGTAGTAGCCGGTGAGCAGGCCCTCGCGCACGCCGCTGCGGTCCTCGATGCGCCAGGGTTGAAGGTGCTGCAGCATCCACAGACGCACGGCATGGTGGTCCTGCGGGTTCAGCCGTGTGGCCTGCTCGCAGGCGGTGCTCCACACGGTGGGTGAGCGCGTGCAGCCGGCTAGGAGCGCGCTCATCACTTCGCCCACTGGGTCGCCCTGAAATCCCGGCAGTTCCTCCCAGCCCACCCGAACCCAAACCGAAGGGCCGCGCTCGGCGCGCTCACCCAACGGTATGCCGCCGGCCACCGCGCTGACCGAAGGCGATGGACCAGGCGCCGCAGACGGCGATCGGTTTGTGTCGCCGCCCGATCGAGGGCTGGTGCTGCACGCTGTCAGGAAAACGGCCAGCAAGGCCATCAAACCCATTGCCGATGCGGGCATCCATCTCGTCCCGACGACCCTTGGGTATCCTGCGGTGATGTGGATCTTGTTGCTCGAAGCCCTGGGGGCCTTGGCCTTGTTGGCGTTCATCGTGTGGTGGACGATGTTTTCAGGGCGACGGCGTGGTGAACTGCAGGCGCAGGACGGCTCAGACGACCCGCCAGCTCCCAAACCCTGAGCAGACCCAAGCCGGGCTGGAGCCGCACACGGTAGGCTTCAATGCAGGGCCTGGGGTGGGGCCAGCATGAACTCGCTCACGGGCGCCTCAAAGGGTTGGGCGTGTTCGGTCATGCAGTAGAAGGTGCCGCGCATCGTGCCCATGGGCGTTTCCAGACGCACCCAACTGGTGTACTCAAACTGCTCACCGGGCCGCAGCACGGGTTGATGGCCGACCACGGCCAGGCCGCGCACCTCTTCGGTTTGGCCATGGCCGTTGGTGATCAACCAACGCCGCGCCACCAGCTGTGCCGTGATGTCTCCGGTGTTGACGATGGTCACCGTGTAGGCATAGGCGTGCACGCCCTGCTGTGGGTCGGACTGGTCCGGCAGGTGCTGCACCTTGACCGAGCAGCTGAATTGCCCCGACGCTTGAGATGTGCTCATGCGCCAGATTCTAGGCACCCCCCTAGAATCGTTTCATGAGCTCCACGCGCACCTACCGAATCGCCCCGTCCATCCTCTCGGCCGATTTCGCCCAGCTCGGTGCCGAGGTGCGCCGTGTCATCGAGGCCGGGGCCGATTGGATCCACTTCGATGTGATGGACAACCACTATGTGCCCAACCTGACCTTTGGGCCCATGGTCTGCGAAGCCCTGCGTCCGCATGCGGTCAAGGCCGATGGCAGCCGCGTGCCCATCGATGTGCACCTGATGGTGCAGCCGGTGGACGCGCTGGCCCAGGCCTTTGCCAAAGCGGGGGCCGATCTCATCAGCTTTCACCCCGATGCCAGCACCCACGTGGACCGCACCCTGCAGCTGATCAAAGCCGCCGGTTGCCAAGCAGGCCTGACCTTTAACCCGGCCATGCCTTTGGACGTGCTCGAATGGGTCATCGACAAGGTGGATCTGGTGCTGCTGATGAGCGTGAACCCCGGTTTTGGTGGGCAAAGCTTCATCGACAGCGCGCTGCGCAAATGTGAACGGGTGCGCCGCCTGATCGAGGCCAGCGGCCGCGACATCCGCCTGGAGGTCGACGGGGGCATCAAGGTGGACAACATCCGCCGCGTGGCCGATGCCGGCGCCGACACCTTTGTGGCGGGCAGCGCCATCTTTGGGCAGCCCGACTACAAGGCCGTCATTCAGGCGATGCGGGCCCAGTTGGCCTGAGCGTGTCACGGTAGGCCCGGCTGCGGGCCACATACAGCTGCGCGCTGCGCAGCAGGCCTTGAACCTGTTCTGGGGTGAGGCTGCGCGCCACCTTGGCTGGGCTGCCGATGATCAGGCTGTGATCGGGGAACACCTTGCCTTCGGTCACCAGAGCACCCGCGCCCACCAGGCAGCCGTGGCCGATCACGGCGCCGTTGAGTACCGTGGCGCCAATGCCGATCAGGCTGCCGTTGCCCACGGTGCAGCCGTGCAGCATGGCCTGGTGTCCCACCGTCACATCCGCGCCGACCCGCAAAGGCTGTCCCGGGTCGCTGTGCAGCACGGCGCCGTCTTGAATATTGGTGCGGGGGCCGACCTCGATGGGCTCGGATTGGTCGCCGCGAATCACCGCGCCGAACCACACGCTGACATCGGCCGCCAGCTTTACATGGCCCACCACGCGGGCGTTGTCGGCCACCCAGGCCGAGGCATCGACTTCGGGCTCGTGGCCGTTGACGGACAGGATGGAAAAGGTGTTCAAGTGGGGCTCCGATGCGGCCTTTCGGCCCAAACGCCAATCCTGGCGACAATGGCGACTTTGGCTTCCCCGCATCATGGCACTGCTGGACCCGATACGCGCCGTCATCCTGGACTTGGATGGAACCCTGGTCGACACCCTGGGTGACTTTGAGTTGGCCTTGCGCGCCATGCTGGGCGACCTGGGCGTGGCGCCCGAGCGCTTGCAACGCGACTTCATCGGCCACACCGTGGGCAAGGGCTCAGAGCACCTGGTGCGCCAGACGCTAGGCCACGTCGGGCTGGCGGCTGATGACCCGGCGCTGTATGAGCAGGCCATGTCGCGCTACCAGGACCATTACGGGCGCATCAATGGCCAGGCTTCGGTGCTCTTTGCCGGTGCGGCTGAAGGGGTTCGCGCCCTGAGGGCCCTGGGATTGCCCCTGGCCTGCCTGACCAACAAGCCCGGGCGTCACGCGCAAGCCTTGTTGCAGTCCAAAGGCTTGTTGACCTCCTTTGACCTGGTGTTCGGTGGAGACGCCTTCGCCCGCAAGAAGCCCGACCCCTTGCCGCTGATTGAAACCTGCAAGGCCCTGGGCCATCTGCCCGCCCACACCTTGATGGTCGGCGACTCGCTCAATGATGCGCAAGCGGGCCACGCCGCGGGCTGCCCGGTCGCCCTGGTCAGTTACGGCTACAACCACGGCCGGCCCATCCGCGAGGTGCCGGCATCGGTTTACGTGGACCGAATCGATGAACTGGCGCTCATGAGGACGGCACCATGATGACCGAGCTCGAGTTCCAGGGGCTGGCCGCTCAGGGCTACAACCGCGTTCCATTGACGGCCGAGGCCTTCGCCGACCTGGAAACCCCTTTGTCGCTCTACCTGAAGCTGGTGGGCGATGCCAGCCACGGCTTCTTGCTGGAGAGCGTGGTGGGCGGTGAGCGATTCGGGCGCTACTCCTTCATCGGCCTGCCGGCGCGCACCTGCTTGCGTGCCCATCGCGGCTGGGTTGAAGTCGTGACCGACGGTGAGGTTGTCGAGCGCCACGAAGCCAATCCCTTGGAATTCATCGCGGCTTACCAACAGCGCTTCCGGGTGGCCTTGCGCCCGGGCCTGCCGCGCTTTTGCGGCGGGCTGGCGGGTTACTTCGGCTACGAAACCATCCGCAGCATTGAAAAGAAGCTGGCCGCTACCCGCAAAGAAGGCGGCATCGGCACGCCCGACATCCTGCTGCTGCAGACCGAGGAACTGGCCGTCATCGACAACCTGTCGGGTCGCCTCTACCTGATCGTCTATGCCGACCCAGGGCAGGCCGGGGCCTACGCCAAAGCGCAGCAGCGCCTGGCCGAACTCGCCGCTCGTCTGCGCACCAGTGTGGCCGCACCCCTGGTGCGAAAGGGCCCGTCATACCCGGTGGAGCGCGAACTCAGCCAGCCGGAGTTCGAAGCGCTGGTGCTCAGGGCCAAGGAATACATCGCCGCGGGCGATTGCATGCAAGTGGTGCTGGGCCATCGACTGCGCAAGCGCTACACCGAAAGCCCCTTGAGCCTGTACCGCGCCCTGCGTTCGCTCAACCCCAGCCCCTACATGTACTACTACGACCTGGGGGACTTCCAGATCGTGGGCTCGTCCCCTGAGATCCTCGTGCGCCAAGAGCGGCAGGCGCAGGACGCCCCGACCGTGGTGACGATCAGGCCCATCGCCGGTACCCGCCCGCGCGGGGCCACCCCCGAGCAGGACCGCGCCCACGAAGCCGAGTTGCTGGCCGACCCCAAGGAGCGGGCTGAGCATGTGATGCTGATCGACCTGGCCCGCAACGACCTGGGCCGCATGGCCCAAACGGGCTCGGTCAAGGTGACGGAAGCCTTCGGCATCGAGCGCTACTCCCACGTGATGCACATCGTGAGCAATGTGCAGGGTCAACTCAAGCCGGGCCTAAGCGCCCTGGATGTGCTCAAGGCCAGCTTTCCTGCCGGCACGCTCAGTGGGGCGCCCAAGATCCGCGCCATGGAAATCATTGACGAGCTCGAGCGCAGCGAGCGGGGCATCTACGGCGGTGCATGCGGCTACCTCAGCTTTGCGGGCGATATGGACGTGGCCATTGCGATTCGCACCGGGGTGGTCAAGGACCAGACCCTGTATGTGCAGGCCGGCGCCGGCGTGGTGGCCGACTCGGTTCCCGAGATGGAGTGGAAAGAAATCGAAGCCAAGGCCCGGGCCGTGCTGCGGGCCGCTGAGCTGGTGGAGGAGGGCTTCTGATGTTGTTGATGATCGACAACTACGACAGCTTCACCTTCAACCTGGTTCAATACTTCGGCGAGCTGGGCGCGCCGGTGCAGGTGGTGCGTAACGACGAGGTCAGCCTGCGCGACATCGAGGGCCTGGCGCCCAGCCACCTCGTGTTTTCGCCGGGCCCCTGCTCGCCAGCCGAAGCCGGCATTTGCGTGGAGGCGATCCGCCACTTCATGGGCCGCCTGCCCATCCTGGGCGTGTGCCTGGGACACCAGAGCATCGGGGCGGCCCTGGGTGGGCGCATCGTGCGCGCTCCGGTGCCCATGCACGGCAAGACCAGCGTGATCCAGACCGACCGCAAGGGCTTGTTTGCCCAACTGCCGCGCGACATCACCGTCATACGCTATCACTCGCTCGTGATCGAAGAGGCCTCGATGCCCACCGAGCTCGTGGTGAGCGCACGCAGCGAGGACGGCCAGATCATGGCGGTGCGCCACCGGGATTTGGCCGGTGGCCCAGCGCCAATGGAGGGCGTGCAATTCCACCCGGAGTCCATCCTCAGTGAGCATGGCCACGCCATGCTGCGCAACTTCCTGGGCATGGGCGCGCGGCCATTGGCCGCGGGAGCGCGCGTGTGAGCCCAAGCCCAAGCCTTAGCCCAAGCCTTCGCCCAAGCTCCGGCCTTGCCGTGCCGGC
>RGEP01000201.1 GCA_009918225.1 Betaproteobacteria bacterium
CATTTGCTGCATGTGGACCTCTACGACCATGAGGCCGCTGCGCCGGTGCTGG
Organism: Betaproteobacteria bacterium; assembly: GCA_009918225.1. GTDB lineage: Bacteria > Pseudomonadota > Gammaproteobacteria > Burkholderiales > Burkholderiaceae_C > RFTU01. Next base: position 53 of record RGEP01000201.1, read on the forward strand.
ACTCGGAAGACTTCTATGCCCATTGCCGTTCTGCCTTGGCCCCCGGCGGCGTCATGGCCGTCAACCTCTTTGGCCGTCTGTCGAGTTTTGAGCGCAGCGCCCAACGGATCGCTGCGGCCTTTGGACGTGACCAGACCTGGCGGGTGCAGGCGACCAAAGAGGGCAACACCGTGGTGATCGCCGCGCGCGGCGTCAGCGTGCCTGGCCGAGCCGAACTGAAGGCTCGGGCGCGCCACATCGAAGACCGATGGGGCCTGCCAGCCAGCAAATGGCTGCAGATGATCCGCCCCTTGTAGCCCTTTGACAGGCCTGCGGGGCGCGCGGGCATGTGCGTGTTAACCACACCCGAACCAGGGTTGGGGCTGCCTAGAATTTGAGATTGGATCGCGCTGCGTCCCAGCGCATGGAGGTGTTTTGAGATGAAGATCAAGAGCCAGCAGGACTTCTGGTCCGGCTTGATGTTTCTGGTGACCGGGGCCCTGTTTGCCTGGGGCGCCATCGCCAACTACAGCTTCGGCTCCTCGGCACGGCCGGGGCCCGGCTACTTCCCGTTCGGCCTGGGCGTGATCCTGGCGCTGCTGGGCGCCTTCATTCTGTTTGAAGCCCTGACCATCGAAACCGAAGACGGTGAGCCCATCGGCGACATCGCCTGGAAACCCTTGTTGGTGATCCTGGCGGCGGTCTCGCTGTTTGGCCTCTTGCTGCCCTTGGTGGGCATGTTCATCGCGCTGCCGCTCCTGGTCATCATGTCGAGTTTGGCCAGTCACGAATTCACCTGGCGGGGCACCTTGATCAGTTCGGTCTTTCTGACCGCCTTCTCCTGGCTGGTCTTCATCAAGGGCCTGGGTTTGACGATTCCGCTGCTGCCGGCCTTCCTGCAGTCCGCTGGCTAAGGGGTATCACCACATGGAACTGCTCGACAACCTGGCGCTGGGTTTTCAGACCGCGCTGACGCTTCAAAACCTGGCGTATGCCCTGTTCGGCTCCATCCTGGGCACCCTGATCGGCGTGCTGCCGGGCCTGGGCCCGGTGGCCACCATCGCCATGCTGCTGCCCAGCATTTACACGCTGGACGCCACGCCGGCGTTGATCATGCTGGCCGGCATCTACTATGGTGCGCAGTACGGTGGCTCCACCACCGCCATCCTGATCAACGTGCCCGGCGAGTCCTCTTCGGTCGTCACCGCCTTGGACGGCTACAAGATGGCCCGCAAGGGTCGCGCTGGCCCCGCACTGGCGGCGGCTGGCTTGGGCTCTTTCTTTGCCGGCTGCGTGGGCACGGTCATCATCGCGGCCTTTGCGCCGCCGCTGACCGAGCTGGCCTTCAAGTTCGGCCCGGCCGAATACTTCTCGCTGATGGTGCTGGGCCTGATCGGTGCGGTGGTGCTGGCCTCGGGTTCGCTGATCAAGGCGATCGCCATGATCATCCTGGGCCTGCTGCTGGGCCAGATCAACACCGATGTGATCTCCGGCGTGCCGCGTTACAGCTTTGATGTCGCCGAGCTCACCGACGGCATCGGTTTTGTGGCGATCGCCATGGGCGTATTCGGCTTCGGCGAAATCATCAGCAACCTGGGCATGCCCGAAGAGGACCGTCAGGTCTTCACCAAGGATGTGAAGGGCCTGATGCCCACCGCACAGGATGTGAAGGATGCTTTCCCCGCAGTGCTGCGCGGTACCACCTTGGGATCCTTGCTTGGCGTCTTGCCCGGCGGCGGTGCCCTGCTGTCTTCGTTTGCGGCTTACACCATTGAAAAGAAGCTGGCGCTCAAGCCCCACGAAGTGCCCTTCGGTGAAGGCAACATCCGCGGCGTGGCCGGCCCTGAGTCGGCCAACAATGCCGGCGCGCAAACCTCCTTCATCCCCATGCTCACCCTGGGCATCCCGCCCAATGCGGTGATGGCGCTGATGGTGGGCGCGATGACGATCAAGGGCATCCAGCCCGGCCCGCAGGTGATGCAGAGCAACCCGGAACTCTTCTGGGGTTTGATCGCCTCGATGTGGGTGGGCAACCTGATGCTGATCGTTCTGAACCTGCCCCTGATCGGCATCTGGATCAAGCTGCTGACGGTGCCCTATCGGCTCTTGTATCCGGCCATTTTGGTGTTCTGCTGCATTGGCTTGTACACGCTGAACAACAACAACTTCGATGTGTACATGGCGGTGATCTTCGGCCTCTTGGGCTATGTGTTCTACAAACTCAAGTGTGAACCGGCGCCCTTGCTGCTGGGCTTCATCCTGGGCCCGATGATGGAAGAAAACCTGCGCCGCGCGCTGCTGCTGTCGCGTGGTGATTGGTCAACCTTCCTCACGCGTCCCTTGTCGGCGGGTCTGCTCATCGCTGCAGCCCTGATGATCGTGGTGGTGTCCCTGCCCTCGATTAAACGGGGCCGAGAAAAGGCCTTCCAGGAAGAGTAAACAACCGCGGGCCCAGCCCGCGGTTTTTCTTTGTGCTCAGCGCCAATCCCAGGCGAACTGGAACATCACCGCGGCGTCCCCAATGGCGTGCACCGTCAGCGAAGCCTGGCGGTTGAACTGCCAGCCCACCGAGGCCAGGGCACCGGGCGAGTAGCCGTTATGGTTGAAGGGCACCTTGTTCTGATACTTGCCCCGATAGCCGTAGAGCAGGCCGCCGGAGAGCTGGGCGAACAGCTGCTCATGCCCCAAGAGCTGAGGGAACCGCCTGCCCAGGTACCCATAGCCACTGGGCTGACCGAATGAGTTGCTGAAGAACGAGGCCCCGGCCATCCAATGGTCGGGCCGCTGCCGCTCCAAGGCCACGGCCCAGACGTCGGCATGCTCGGGGCTGTACCGCAGGTGCGGCGCATAGGGGGACAGGGCGGTTCGCCAGTGGCCCTGGTCCCAGCCCGAAGACAAGGTGTCGGCCGTCGAGGCCAGGGCCGCTGTGGTGCGGGCCCAGGGGCCCGGAGCGGTGCTGCTGGATTGGGCATGGGCCACAGTGGCCGTGAGCATGCTGCCGACCAAGCCTCCGACCAATCCTCCGACCAAGCCCCTGATAACGCCCAGACGCCGGGCCCTAGCCAAGCCTGCAGGCCCCTGCCCGGTGGCGGTGCGCGCTGCTGCGGCCCGGTCGGGCACCGTGGTGGTGGGGTGGGGGCCGGCCAAGTCGGCGGGCGTGTGTGGCGGGGGCAGGGAAGAAGGGCTCGAGCGCATGGCGCAGAATTGTGCCCATTCCGGCGCCGCCGCGCGGCCCGGGCCGCCCCGTTCGACAATCGGCGCTTTGCCGGCGACACCCTCAGCCCATGGACTTCGACTACCGCCCCCGATACAACAGTCGCCGCACACCGGTCTTCGGACGCGATGTGGCCGCCACCTCGCATCCCCTGGCAGCCCAAGCCGGATTGAAGATGATGCAGTCCGGCGGCAACGCCGTGGATGCCGCAGTGGCCATGGCGGCTTGCATGACCGTGGTGGAGCCTTGCAGCAACGGCTTGGGCTCCGACCTGTTTGCCATTGTCTGGGACGGCTCTCAGCTCTTGGGACTCAACGCTTCGGGCCACTCGCCCGCGGCTTGGAACCCAGGCTACTTCGCCCAAAAGCACAGCTCGCAGATCCCCCGCCGCGGCGTGGATGCGGTGACCGTGCCGGGTGCGGTTTCAGGTTGGGTGGCGCTGCACGGGCGCTTGGGCCGCTTGCCTTTTGGGGACGTGTTGGCCCCCGCCATGGAGATCGCTGAGCGCGGCTATGCCGTGCCGGTGGTGGTGCAGGAGAAGTGGACCCTGGCCGCCGGTGTTGAGGAACTCACCCGCCAGCCTGGCTTTGCTGAGGTCTTTCTGCCCAAGGGCCGAGCGCCCAA
>RGEP01000202.1 GCA_009918225.1 Betaproteobacteria bacterium
TCAAGGGGCTGGACAGCGAGCGCCGGTAGGCGCGCCCTCGGCCACTCAAGAAATCGTCCAGGATGCCCAAGCCGGCGGTCTGCCCTGGTGCGGCGACCCATGAGTCGCTCCGTGAGTCGCTCTGTGGGCTGATCTGTGAGCCGATTGGTGAGCCGATCTGTGAGCCGACCCGAGAACCCGTGGTTGATGAAGCCGGCGCTTCGAGCTCCGGCAAGCCACCCAGCTCCAGGCCCTGCCAGCCCGACCAGGCCTCGGGCATGCACACGGGCGCAGCGTTCATGCGGTCGGCCCAACGGGACGCCCATCCCGTGCGGCTGCGCAACCGGCGCACCACCCCATGCTGCGGCCATTCCTGCCACTGCACTCCACGCTCGCGGCACCATGCGCCCACGGCCCGGTCGCGCGCGTACGTCCAGCCGGGGCCGGTTTCCTCGTGGCTGAGCAAGTGGTCGAAGCGATGGCGTTCAAACAGCTCTTGCAGCACGCTCAATGCCGAGCCGTGGCGCACCAGCAAGGGCAAGCCCCGCTTGGCCAAGGCCTCGCGCAATTCGCCCAGACAGGCGCTGGCGAACGCGAGTTGGCGCGGGTGAAACTCCGGGCTGTTGAGCCACTCGGGCTCCAGGATCCACAGTGCCGCCGCAACACCCTCAGCGGCTGCGGCCAAGGGCGCATGGTCCAGGCTGCGCAGGTCGCGCTTGAGCCAAACCAGGCTCTTGGTCACACCACCTTCACCAGCGCCTGCGCCACGCGGTCCACATTGGCCTGCGTCAGGCCAGCCACGCACAGGCGCCCCGAGCGAATCAGGTACACCGCGTGTTCCTCGCGCAAACGGTCTACCTGCTCGGCACTCAAGCCGGTGTAGCTGAACATGCCGCGCTGGCTCAACACGTAGCCCCAATCGTGCTGAGGCGCAAGGGCACAAAGGCGTGTGTGCAGGGCCTGTCGCACCTCCAGCATGCGCTGGCGCATCTGCGCCAATTCGCCCTCCCACATCGAACGCAGATCGGCGTCGCCCAAGACATGTGCCACCAAGCTGGCCGCATGGAGGCCGGGGCTGGAATAGATGCGGCGCACCGTGTAGCGCAACTGCCCCAAGACCAGGTCAGCCTCGGCTTGGCTGGCACACACGGCCGATAGCGCACCACAGCGCTCGCCGTACACGCTCATGCTCTTGGAAAAGGAATTCGCCACAAAGAAGGTCAAGCCCGAAGCCGCCAAGGCGCGCACCGAATACGCATCTTCTGCGATGCCCTGGCCGAAGCCCTGGTAAGCCAGGTCCAGATAGGGTAAGAGCTGGCGCTCGCGCAGCACCGGAATCAAGGCGTCCCACTGCGCGCTGCTCAGGTCCACGCCCGTGGGGTTGTGGCAACAGGCGTGCAGCAGCACGATGCTGCGCGGTGGCAGGCCCTTGAGGCAGGCCAGCATGTCCTCAAAGCGCAAGCCGCCGGTGGCCGCGTCGTAGTAGGGGTAGGCCTTGACGGTGAAGCCGCTGCCCTCAAACATCGAGCGGTGGTTGTCCCAGGTGGGGTCGCTCACCCACACGTCGCTGTTGGGCAGCCAGGTGCGCAGAAAATCCGCGCCCACCTTCAGGCCGCCAGAAGAGCCCACGGTCTGTATCGTCGCCACACGCCCTTCGGCCAAAGCCGGGTGCTGCGGGCCCAGCAACAGCTGCGCCACTTGGGTGCGGCAGGCGGCCAGCCCTTCCATGGGCAGGTAGGGCTTGGCGCCGCCTTCGGCCAGGATGCGCCGCTCGGCCTCCTGCACGCTGGGCAACACGGGCAAGCGGCCCTGCTCGTCGAAATAGATGCCAATGGACAGGTTGACCTTGTGCGGCCGGCTGTCTTGGTTGAAGGCGTCCACCAGCGCAAAGATGGGGTCGCCCGCATAGGGGGTGATGTGCTCGAACATGGTTCAGCCCAAGGCGGCTTCAATGTCAGCGGCCAGCTTGGCCGGGGCGTCCTGCGGCGCGTAGCGGCGAATCACCTGCCCGTTGCGCCCGACCAGGAACTTGGTGAAGTTCCATTTGATGCCTTCGGAGCCCAGCAGGCCCGGCGCCTCGTGCTTGAGCCACTGGAACAAGGGATGGGCCTTGGCGCCGTTGACGTCCACCTTGGCCATCATGGGAAAGCCCACACCGTAGTTGAGTTGGCAAAACGCAGCGATGTCGGCGTTGTCCTTCGGGTCTTGCCCACCAAACTGGTTGCAGGGAAAGCCGATCACCATCAGGCCGCGCTCACGGTAGCGCTCCCACAAGGCCTGCAGGCCCGCGAACTGGGGCGTGAAGCCACAGGCGCTGGCGGTGTTGACCACCAGCACCACACGGCCTTGGTGGTCGGCCAGGCGCACCGTTTGGCCGGTGATGTCGACGGCCTCGAAATCGCTCAGGGTTTTGCTCATGAGGGGATCCTAATGCAGGGCTGCGCACGGCGCGTGGTGCGGGGTTACGCCCCACAGGGGCCTAGAGGCGCCTCAGTCCCAGGCCGCCAACCATGCCGATGCCAAGATGAAGCCGCCACCCAGCAGCAGGGCGGGCCCCAAGCTGCCGGCCCCCAGGGCCACGGCCGAGCACCGAGCCGGTGTGCATCAGGGCCCATCCCACCACACCAGCGATCAAGGCTCCGCCGATGAACATCGCCGCGGCTCGCGCCGTTTCGCTGCGCTGCTGTTCGCGGCGCACCATGATGTTGTTCAGCGCAAAAGAAAAGCCCCCCACGATGGCCAGGGCGTCCGACAGGCTGAAGGCCGCCCCCAAGGTGGCCCAGCCGCCTTCAGGCCACAGGACGATCACCGCCCCGGCCAGCCCCAAGGCCACGCGCATCATGGCGCGGGGCGTGATGGCCTCCTTCAACAAGACACGGGCCAGCACCACGGCCCACAAGGGCATCAGGTAGAACAACAGCACCACGCGCACCACATCACCGATGCTCACCGCCCAATTGAATGCCGCGTTGGTGGTGCCGGCCGCAGCAATCAAGATCCACAGGGCGCTGGGCCGCAACAGTTCGAGGACGCTGCGGGGGCGCGCGGCCAAGAGCAGCACCGAAATGGCCGCGTACACCAAGGTCGTGGCCCACAGGGGGTGCAGGCCTTGTTCGTCGAGCTGGCGAAAGGGCCACCACGACAGGCCCCACACCAGTGCGTTGAAAACTAGGGCTGCGGCTGCGAGGCTTTGCGTCGGCGCCACCAGATCACCCCAGCCACGAGGGCACCGATGCCCAACAACACGAAGATGCCCACCTGGAACTGGCGCAGCACGCTGAACATCCAGTCGCGGTTGAGGGCGCCGAAATAGCCCAGGTACACCCAGATCGGCACGCTGATGAGGGCCGCGAAGCCGTCCATCATCAGCCAGGTGCCAAAGGGGACCCGGCGCGACATGCCGGCGCTGAAGAACACCGGGGTGCGCAAGCCCGGCAGGAAACGGGCGACGAACATCACCCACTTGCCGTACTTCTGGAACAGCTGAGCCGCCTTTTCGAAGCGCTCAGGCGTGAGCACCTTGCGAAAACCGGGCAGGGTTTGGATGCGCTGGCCATACAAGCGGCCCAAGGTGAAGATCAGCCCGTCGCCCACCAGCACCCCGGCCATGCCCACGGCGAACATCATGTGGGGGTCGGCATAGCCCAAGCCCGCAATCACGCCACCGGTCACCAGGGTGACATCCTCGGGCACGGGCACGCCAAAGCCACAAATCAGCAGCATCACGAAGACGGCGATGTAACCGTACTCGGTGAAGATGGGCATCAGGAAATCAAACACTTCCATGCTGATCGGGCGCGAGGCCGGGTGAGAAATTGGGGCGCAGACCACGAAGGCCACCCACGCCATGCGCGCCGGCCCGGGCGGGTTTATAGCACCCG
>RGEP01000203.1 GCA_009918225.1 Betaproteobacteria bacterium
CGCGGAAGGGCTGTTTGGCCCCCATCCCCCGCGGGTAGACCGTGTCCATGTGGGCAATCAAGAGAACCTTCTTGGAGCCTTTGCCCAACTTCCGCCCGTACACCATGGGGCCCAGCTCAGCGCCCTTGAGCATGGGGTGAAAGTCGGGTGCCTTGGTGGGAATGGTTTTGACGTCCATCCCCAGGGCCTTCATCCGTGCTGCCACCTCATCGGCCAAGGTGCGCAGGCCTTCCAAGTCACGGCTGCCGGATTCGATCTCCACCAAAGACTTCAAGGTGCCGAGGAAGGCCGCTTGCTGTTGCTCGGCGGTGCGCCACACAGCCGATTGACGACCCTCGGCGGTGGCGGTCGCAGGGCCTGATGCCGTTGCCCCCGCGGGCCCCGCGGCCTGCGCGACCTGCTGCGAACCCGCCAGGGCACTCGGCAACACACTCGGCAGGCCCGTCGGCTGCTGCGCAGACACCCCCATGCTGCCAAAAGCCCAACACAGGGCGGCGGCCACCACCCCACCTTTCAGCGGCCCTCGCCCCCGCGCTCGCTTCTGTAACAACGGCTGATCAGCGATGCGGGCCGGTGCAAGGGTCATGAACGTGCTCTTTCAGGGTTGAAGCCACCGCGATGCAATGGCCAAAAGCTGGGCATCGCAGCCCCTTCGGCCCATCACCTGGATTCCCAGGGGCAAGCCATTGGGCGCGGTCAGGCCCGGGATCTGCAAGGCCGGCAGGTCCAGGGCGGTTGCAGCGGTGCAGAAGATGGGGTCGCCCGTGGCCTGCAAGCCCAGGGGGGCCGGGCCGGGCGCGCTGGCGGTCACCCAGCCATCGATCGCTTCGGCCTGCATCCAGGCATCCACGGACGACTGCATCGAGGCCAGCTCGCTGCGGGCCGCGATCAGTTCGGCATCGGAGGTCTGGCGGCCGCGTTCGATCTGACCTCTCAGTGAGGCGGAAAGCTGTGCGGCGCCTGTTGCGTACTCGTGAGCAAAGTGCCGGGCAATCTCCGCCTCCATGATCAAGCGGTGCAGGTCTACCAAGGCCTGCATGCCGCAGGGAAGATCGGAGGGGCCTTCGGCTGCGCCCCAGGCGCGGGCTCGGCCCCACAGCAAGGCCTCAACACCCGGCTCCAGCCGGTCCCGAAAAGGACCCGGCATCCAAACCAGCCGCGGTGCCGTGGCCGCATCCGCTGATGCCTCCGCGCCTTCGTGGGCTGTGTGCCCTTGGGCAGGTGGTGCGGGCTCAGACAGCACCCGCCACAACAGCGCCACATCCGAAACATGACGCGCAAACAGCCCCACGGTATCGAAGCTGGGCGACTGCACCAACACGCCCGTGCGGTCGATGCTGGAACGTGTGGGCTTGAAGCTGACCACGCCACAGAAGGCACCCGGCCGGATGGTGGATCCATTGGTCTGTGAGCCGATGGCCAGGGGCACCATGCCGCAGGCCACGGCTGCAGCCGAGCCGCTGGAAGAGCCGCCCGGGGTATGCGTCAAGCGATGCGGGTTGCGGGTCTTGCCGGGCGCGTAGGTGGCCAATTCAGTGGTGACCGTCTTGCCCATGATCACCGCGCCGGCCTGCTTCAGCCTCGTGACCAGGGCCGCATCCTGTGTCGGCCGTCGACCGGCATGCAGCACGGTGCCGTTTTCCGTGGGCATGTCGGCGGTGTCGATGATGTCTTTGAGGCCGACCGCCACGCCCATCAAGGGCCCGCGTTCACCCGCCTGGCGCCGCGCATCGCAGGCCTGTGCCTGCGCCAGGGCTGCGGCGGGATTCAGGTGGGCCCAGGCTTGCACCTCGGGCTCCAACACCTGCACGGCCTCCAGCAGGCTCGTCACATGAGCCGTGGCGGTCTGCGCGCCGAGGTCCATCTGCCGAAGGACCTCAGCTGCGCTGTCAGCCGTCACCGGTAGAGCACCTGCGGCAGCCACATCCCGATCTCAGGGAAGATGTAGAGCAGCACGATGGCCAAGACCTGAATGCCCATGAAGGGGAGCATGCCGGCAAAGATCTGGTTGAGCGTCACATGCGGCGGGCTCACACCCTTGAGGTAGAACGCGGCCATGGCCACCGGCGGCGACAAGAAGGCCGTCTGCAGGTTCAGCGCCACCAGCAGGCCGAAGAACAGCGGATCCACGCCAAAGTCATCGAGCAGCGGAATGAAGATGGGCATGAAGATCACGATGATCTCGGTCCACTCCAGCGGCCAGCCCAGGATGAAGATGATCACCTGGCTGAGGATCAGGAACTCGGTCTTGGACAGGTTCATCGACAGAACCCACTTCTCCACCAGTTCCTGGCCACCCAGGAGCGCGAACGCCGCCGAGAAGATCGCGCTGCCCACGAACAGCCAGCACACCATGGCGCTGGTCTTGGCCGTGAGAAACACCGATTCTTTGACCACCGACATCGTGAGTTGCTTGTAGGCGGCCGCCAGCACGAAGCCGCCGAAGGCCCCCACAGCCGCCGCTTCGGTGGGCGTGGCCAAGCCGAACACGATCGACCCCAGCACCGCCAAGATCAGCACCACCAGCGGGAAGAAGCTCGACAGCAGCATCTTGAACACTTCAAGACGTTGGAAGCTCATCACGCCGTAGAAGGCCACCAAGGCCACCATGCCGATCCCCAAGCCAATCCAGAAGTTTGTGCTGGCCGGGCGGCGCTCAGGCTCTGCCGCTTGGGCGGCGGGCGCGCCGCCGGCGCCGGCTGCCGAACCCGGCGTTGCTGCGGCGCCAGGGGGCTCCTGCACACCACCGGCTGCAGGAGGTTCTTTCACGCCGCCACCGGCTCCTGGGGGCTCCTGTACGCCTCCCGCAGCACCGGGGGGTTCCTGCACACCGCCGCGTGCACCGGGCGGTTCTTGCAGTCCACCACCGCTGGAAGGCGGCTCTTGCAAGCCGCTGCGTGCAGCCGGCGGCTCAGCCAAACCCCCCGCTCCAGGAGGCTCTTGCACACCACCAGCCGCGGGCGGTTCGGCCAGGCCGCCGCTCGAACCGGAGGGTGACTCCAGGCTCATCATGCCGCCGCTGGACTCCATCGAGGCGGGCATGTCCTCCACTTCAAGCGGTGCGGTGGCCACGCGCCAAGACATGAAGGCCACCAACACGAACACGATGGCCGGCAAGAGCGTGATGAACAACTCTTTGAGGATGTAGCCCGTGGGCACATTCACATTGCGCGCACCCTTGAGCGACTTCACCAACGCGGGCAGGGCACGGTTGGACACCGCATCGGAGATTTGCTGCGTCAGGGCCGGCAGCGGAATGAAGCGTGCCTGCTCAGACAAGGGCGGCGCCAACTCGGGCTTGAGCTTGGCCACGATGATCACGTACACGATGTACAGGCCCGCGAGCATGATGCCGGGGAAAAACGCGCCGGCATACAACTGCACCACCGACACGCCTGCGGTGGCGCCATAGACGATCAGCAGCACCGAAGGCGGAATCAGGATGCCCAGGCAGCCGCCGGCCGTGATGGCGCCGGCGGACAAACGCACGTCATAGCCACCCTTGAGCATTTGTGGCAAGGCCAGCAAGCCCATGAGGGTGACCACCGCGCCAACGATACCGGTGGCCGTCGCGAACACCGCACAGGTAAACAGCGTGGCCACAGCCAGGGAGCCCGGCACGCGCGCCAAGGACAGGTGCAGCGAACGGAAGAGCTTCTCAATCAGGTTGGCCCGCTCCACGAGGTAGCCCATGAAGACGAACAGCGGGATGGAGATGAGCACATCGTTGCTCATCACCTTGAAGGCCGACTGCACCATCAGGTCCAGCGTCTTGGTCGTGTTCTCCTCGTAGGCCAGCCACGTGAAGATCATGCCCATGCCCAT
>RGEP01000204.1 GCA_009918225.1 Betaproteobacteria bacterium
CTTCAGCGCAGGGTGTAGCCCTGCTCCAGCGCGAAGCCCGAAAGCGGCTCGATCAGCGGCAACAGAGGCGCAAGCTCGCGGTAGCGCAAGGCCACCTTCGTGGCGTAAGCGAAAAAGCGCGGCAGGTCTTGCGCATAGTGCGCCTTGCCGTCGCGGTGCTTGAGGCGGCAGAAGATGCCCAGCACCTTGAGATGGCGCTGCAGACCCATCCACTCCAGCGCCCGCCAAAACTCACCGAAATCAGCCTGCACCGGCACGCCCGCGTCACGGGCTTGCTGCCAGTAGCGCACGGCCCAGTCGATTTCGCGCTCTTCATCCCAGCTGATGAAGGCGTCACGCAACATCGAGGCCGCGTCATAGGTGACCGGCCCGCGCACCGCATCTTGGAAATCCAAGATGCCCAGTTGTGGTCCGCACACCATCAGGTTGCGCGGCATCCAGTCCCGGTGCACCGCCACCGTGGGTTGGGCCAAGGCGCTGTCCACCAGGCGCTGGGTCACCCGCGCCCAGGCCTGGCGTTGTCCCTCGTTCCACACCTGGCCGAACTCTTTGCCGGCACACCACTCGGGGAACAGCTCCATTTCCCGGCGCAACAGGGCCTCATCAAAAGCCGGCCAGTCTGCGGGGTCCATGCCCCGTTGCCACTGCACCAGGGCCTGGCCCACGCGGCGCATCAGGGCATTGGCCTCGGGCGAAGCTTGTGGGTCCTGGGCCTGTGCGCGCTGCAGCAGCGGCAGCAGCAGGTCTTGCCCCAGGTCAGACAAGAGAACGAAACCCTGCGCCTCGTCGGCCGCCAGCACCTCAGGGCCGTGCAGGCCAGCGGCCTGCATCTGGCGCGCCAGGCGCACGAAGGGGCGCACATCTTCCAAAGGCGGCGGCGCATCCATCACGATGACGCTGCTGGAGTCGCCTTGCTGCAGGCGCAAGTAGCGCCGGAAGCTGGCATCGGCCGAAGCGGGCTGCAGGGTGGCCGGGCGCAGCTGCAAAGGTTGGGCCAGCGCGTCCAACCACTGGTTGAAGGCATCGCGGCGGGCGGGGTCGGTCCAGTGGACGGCCGTTGAGGAAGGTGACAAGGCGCAGGTGTTGAGGTGGCTAAACTCGACCGATTCTAGTGATGAGCCTGCACGCCCCCAGCCCATTTGGCCCCGCTGCGCAAGCGGCTGCAGCGCTGTGCCTGCCGGGCCGGCGGTGTTCGGTGCAGGCCATGGTCTGGGCCGTCTTGGTGGGCACAAGCCCCTTGGCATTTGCCCAAAGCCCATCGCCGGCTGCCACTGCGGCCCCACCCAAGCCCCCGGTGGTGTTGCAGGCGCAGTCGCTGCAAGGGGTGCCCGACGGCCAAACCCAAGCCCAAGGCGATGTGCGCCTGGGCCAAGGCGCGCTGCGCATGGAGGCCCCCCAACTGCGTTTCGATGCTGCCGGCGGCGTGGTGTTCATCGAAGGCGGGGGCGTGCGTTGGGCGCGACAGCGTGACCGGCTGCAGAGCGAGTCCGGTGTCTTCGAAATCGACCGGTCGGTCGGCGAGTTTCGATCGCCCTTCTTTTTCTTCGGCCAATCCATGGCCGGCGGCAGCGGCTCGACGCTGCGCATGCTGGATGCCCAGCGCGTGGAAATTCGAGACGCCCGGCTCACCAGTTGCCTGGCCGATGAGGCTGGACGCCCCTTGCGTGAAGCCGGTGCACGGCCGGGCGTGACCCGAGCGCCACGGCTGGAGGCCCCACCGCGCGCCGATACGGCCCCCGGCTGGGAACTGCGCAGTCCGCGCATCTTGTTGGATTTCGAGCGCGAAGAAGGGGTGGCCGAACAGGCGCAATTGCAGTTTCTGGGCCTGCCCATCATGGCGCTGCCGCGCCTGAGCTTCCCCTTGGGCGATGCGCGGCGCAGTGGTTGGCTGCCGCCCACCGCGCGGGCCGACACCCGCAGCGGCTTTGAGGTGAGTGCGCCGTACTACCTGAACCTGGCCCCGCACTATGACGCCACGGTGACCCCCATCGTGGCCACCCGCCGCGGGCCATCGGTCGAGCTGGAGTTTCGGCAGATGGGGCCGGCACAAGCGGGCCTGGTGCAGCTGCATCACCTGCCGCAGGACCAGGTGCTCGAGCGTTCGCGCAGCGCCCTTTATTGGCAACAACAGTGGCGTGCGGCCGGCATGCAGTTCCGCACCGAAGGCCTGCGGGTCTCCGACGACGATTACTGGAAAGACTTCGCCCACACCCAGACCTTTCAGCGGCGCAGCTTCAGCGTGCTGGATGTGGCCGAAGGGTTGAACGCCGAACGGACACAGGCCAATCTGCAACCTCGCCTGCTGGCGCAAAGCGCACAAGCTGAACGCCCCTGGCAATGGGGTGGTGTGTCTGGCCTGGCCTATGCCCGGGTGCAGCAGTGGCAGGTGCTGCAGGGCACCGACCCCAACGGCGCCTTCATCGCCCCCTACCAACGCAGCCCGCAGATGGGCTTGACGGCTCAGGCCCAGGCCTGGGGCGGCGTCGACCTGGCGCTGGAGACCGAGGCCAACCGCTTCACCCGGCCCGACATGGCCATCGACCTGGCCCCCCAGCTGCGCAATGGCCAGCGCTGGCACGCGCTGGCCACCGTCAGCCGCCCATGGATTGCGGCGGCGGGGTGGGTGATTCCCAAGCTGACGCTGAACACCGCCAGCTACCGGCTGGATACCGCCACGGGGCCCGCGGCCGGTGCCGCTGCGGCGGGCGAGGTGTTCTCGCGCACCATTCCCACCCTGAGCGTGGACGGCGGTTTGAACTTCGAACAGCGCTGGCGTTTGGGCGACCGCTCTTTGGTGCAGACCTTGGAGCCACGGGTGGTTTACGTGAACACGCCCATGCGCGACCAGCGCAACCTGCCCAACTTCGACGCGGCGCCAAAGGAGTTCAACAGCACCTCCATCTTCAGCGAAAACGCGTTCTCGGGCATCGACCGGGTTTCAGACGCCCACCAGGTCACGCTGGGCATGACCACGCGCTCGCTGGATGCGGCCACCGGGGCCGAATGGATCAGGGGCTCCATTGCCCAGCGCGTTCAGCTTCGCGACCAGACCACCACGCCGGCCGGGGGCGTCGCCAACCAACGCTTGTCCGATGTGCTGCTGGCCGCCACCGTGGGCGCCCAGTCGCGCTGGGGCGTGGACAGCACCGTGCAGTACAGCCCCGACCTGGGCCGCACCACCCGCTCGGTGCTGACCCTGCGCTACCAACCCGCGCTCAACACCACGCTCTTGGCGTCTTACCGCTACGCGCGCGATTTGGCTGAAACCGTGGAGGTGCGGGCGAATTGGCCCTTGTACCGCCGCCTGAGCACCGCATCCGGCGGCGCCGGGCAAGACTGCACGATGTTGGTCACCGGGGCCACGCGGCTGAACTACAACACCCGGGAAGGCAAGTTGGCCGACAGCCTGCTGGGCCTGGAGGGCGATGCCGGCTGTTGGATCATGCGCCTGGGTGTCCAGCGCCAGTCCACAGGCGTCACGGAGGTGGTGACCCGGCTCATCTTCCAACTGGAGTTGTCGGGCCTGACGCGTTCGCGTGCCAATCCGCTGCGCTTCTGATGCGCCGGGGTTGCATGCATGACAATAGCGCCACGATGAAGCTTTGGACCACCCTGGGCCGAATGGCCCCTGTAGCCGGCCGCGCCGGATCAAACCCCTGCGCGCTGGGCGCCAAGCGCCTTTTTGCGACCCTGCTGTGTGCTGGGCTGGGCCTGGCTGCCGGCGCCGCAGGGGCCCAAGCGACCCCCAAG
>RGEP01000205.1 GCA_009918225.1 Betaproteobacteria bacterium
CTTCGACGCCTTTGAGGCCGGTGAGCTCATCGGGGTGCGCCGAAATGGCCAGGAGGTCCGCGCACCCGGCCAGGGCCGCATCATGTTTCCCAACACGGCTGCGGCAGCGCGCCAAGAATGGTTCTACCTGGCCCAGCCCAACCAGCGCCTGTCGGCCGCGGGCTGAGGGCGCGGCTGGTCATTCGAGGCTGATCTTTCGGTCGCGGATCACGCGGGCCCAAAGGGCAGACTCTCGCAGGATCTCCTTGCCGAGCTCTTCGCGGCTGCCGGGCGCCGGCGGCATGCCGTGGCTGTTGAGTTCGGCTGCCACCTCCGGCGTGGTGAGCACCTTCACGAGTTCGGTGTTCCAGCGGTCCAAGAGGGGCTTGGGCACTTTGGACGAGGCCACGAAGGCGTACCAGTTGGTGGCCACGTAACCCGGAAAGCCTGACTCGGCAATGGTGGGGATGTGGGGCAATTGCGGCATGCGCTTGCTGCCGGTGGTGGCCAATGGAATCAGCTTGCCCGATTCGATGTGCTGTTTGGCGGTGGACAGGGTGGAGTAGTAAGAGGCCACGCGGCCGCCCAGCAGGTCCTGCAGCGCAGGCGCGCCGCCCTTGTAGGGAATGTGGACCGTGTCGATCTTGGCCATGTCGTCCAGGAGTTCGCCGGCCAGGTGTGAGGCCGAGCCGGCACCGGTGGAGGCGAAATCCAGCTTGCCCGGGTTCTTCTTGGCGAAGTCGATGAATTCGGCGAAGGTCTTGATCTTCAGTCCCGCGTGCACCACCAGCACGTTGGGGAAGTTCACCCCCATGGTGATGGGCGCCAGGTCCTTGACCGGGTCGTAGCCCACCTTCATCAGGTGCGGCGCGATGGACAAAGGGCCCACCGATCCGAAGAGGATCACCGAACCATCGGCCGGGCCGTTGGCGGTGTACTGGTGCGCGATGTTGCCGCCTGCACCGGCCTTGTTGTCGATGACCACCGTCAGGCCAGTGTTGTCGGCCAGCTTGCGGCCGATGATGCGCGCTGCCGTGTCGGCCGCTCCTCCCGGAGCGAAGCCCACCACGATCGTCACGGTCTTTTTCGGGAACTCCTGGGCGTGGGCGGGAAACCCTGCGGTGGTCAGGGCTGCCGTGGCGGCGGCACAGGCCGCATAGGCCGCACAGGCCGAATAGGACAGCATGGATCGACGGTTCATGAACGCTCCTTGTGCTTCATCACGTGGTCTAGTCGGCACCCAGGCCGATGGGGTTGGGCAAGCGGCGCTCCACCGCGTGGCGGGCCAGGGCAGCCACGCGGTACACACCATGGGCGAACTTGCCGCAGGGCAAGGTGGCGAACAGGGCCATCACCACCCCCAGGTGCAGGCACAGCAGCCAGGGCATCGCGGCGGTGCCGGTGGATGCCCATAAGCCCAGGCCAGTGGTGGCGGTGAGGAACAGCAGGGCGATGAAGCCCATGTCCATGGGCGCCTGCGCCGGGTCGCCGTGCAGCGGGTGGCGCCGGGCCTTCAGCCAAGCCAAGCCGGCCGTGCCCGCTGCCAAACTGATGCCCCCGACCACGCCCAAGACTTTGGGCAAGGAAGGCCAAGGGTAGGGTGCCGGCAGCTTGAGCACGTAGTGGTACAGCGTGGCCACCGAGGTGGCTGCCAGGCACAGCATGAAGCCGTAGAAGGTGAGGTGGTGGCAGTGTCGCCGCGCCTGCGTCCAGCGGTCGTCGTCGTTGTGGCAGCCTTCGCCATGGCCCCCGTCGAGGTACTTCAGGCTCAGGGCGGCCGATGTCGCCTCTGCCGCTGCTGGGGGGTTCAGGCCCTGGTCGCCTGTGACCGTGCGCGCTTCCTTCCAAAAGCGCGTAACGCCCACGCCCAAGGACAGCACGGCAAACAAGAACACGGGTGCAAACAGCGACACCAGCAAGTTGTGCGGGAAGAGGTCGTAGAAGTTGCCACCACTGGGCACCGCAAGCCCGTGGCGGCTGAGCATGCCCAAGACCAGGAACAAGGTCAGGCCCAGCGCCAGCGCCAAGGCCACGACCAAGCCGTTGTGCGCATAGGCGCGGCCCAACAGCCCCGGCCAGGCGTAGTGGGTGTAGGTCTTGGCGCGCACCTGCGCCATGGCGCGCGGCACGTTCACCCCAAACTCGTGGGGCGGCGCGTACTGGCAAGCGTGCAGGCAGGCGCCGCAGTTGTGGCACAGGTTGGCCAGGAAGTGGGTGTCCAGTGCACCAAACTCCAGCCTCCGCGTCATCGCCGGGAACACCGCGCAGAACCCTTCGCAGTACCGGCAGCCGTTGCAGATCGTCATCACCCGCGCCACCTCCTGTTCGGGCGTGGGCCGGCCCTGGGCCTGCTCCTGCGCTTGGCGCACCAGGGACTCAAGCGCTTGCATGTTGGGCTCCGATGGGCAAGAGGGTGTGGGGTGCAGGCGGTGGTGGCAGGCCCAAGGCGGCGGCCGCCGCGCGGTTGCCGGCCAGACGGCCGAAGGCCGTTCCGATGGACATGCCCACGCCGGCCGTGTAGCCCTGACCCAGCACATTGCCGGCCATCATTTCGCCGGCCACAAACAGGTTGGGGCTGGCCTGGCCCTTGAAATGCACCGCCGTGGTTTCGTCGGTGCGCAGGCCCAGGTAGGTGAAGGTCACGCCGGGCCTTACGGCGTAGGCGTAGAAGGGTGGCTTGTCGATGGGCCGCGCCCAGTGGGTCTTGGCCGGCGTGAGCCCTTCGGTGCGGCAGTCGTCCAGCACCGTGTGGTCGAAGGTGCCGGCCACGCAGGCGCGGTTGTAATCATCCAGGGTTTGCACAAAGGTGGCTTCATCCAAGCCCAGGGCCCGCGCCAGTTCGGGCAGGCTGTGGGCCACCGTGCCGGGGAACACGGGGGGCATGAAGCGGCCGATGGCCTTGGCGTCGATGATGGACCAGGCGATCTGGCCAGGCTGCTGGGCCACCAGCCGGCCCCAAATGGCGTAACGCTTGGGCCAGAAGTCTTCACCCTCGTCGTAGAAGCGGCGCGCTTGGCGGTTGACCACCACGCCCAAGCTCACGCAATCGATGCGGGTGCAGATGCCACCGTCGTAAAGCGGCGCGCGGGCATCAATGGCCACCATATGGGCCTGTGTCGGGTCGCCGATGGCATCGGCCTGGTGGTCGTCCAGCAGGTGCCGCAGCAGGGTGCCCTGGTTGTATCGGGTGCCGCGGATCAAAAAGTTGTCGGCCGGCCATTCGCCGTGTTCGTTGGTGCCCCAGGCTTGGCGCAACCAATCGCGGTTGGATTCGAAGCCGCCGGCGGCCAGCACGCAGGCCTTGGCGGTAAAGCGTTGGGTACCGGCATGGGCCGCCACAAATCGGCCGTCCTGCACTTCAATGCGGTCCACTGGCGTTTCATAGCGGATGTCCACGCCCAAGGCTTCAGCGCTTCGGTAGTACGCATTGACAAGGGCCTTGCCACCGCCCATGAAGAAGGCGTTGGTGCGCGCCACGTGCAGGGTGCCCGACAGCGAGGGCTGAAAGCGCACGCCGTGCTTGTGCATCCAGCCGCGGCAATTGGAAGACTCTCGGATCGTCAGCCGCGCCAGGTGCTCATTGGTCTTGCCGGCCGTGACCTTCAGCAGGTCTTGCCAGAACTCTTCCTCGGGGTAGCTGTCCACCAGCACATCTTGAGGCCCGTCGTGCATGCAGCGCAGGTTGCGGGTGTGCGAAGAATTGCCGCCGCGCCAGAGCTTGGGCGCGGCTTCGAGCAGCGTGACACGCGCACCGGCCTCGGTGGCCATGAG
>RGEP01000206.1 GCA_009918225.1 Betaproteobacteria bacterium
GACGGGCTCACGCACCTGAGGACCATCACGCTGCAGGCCATCGGCCTGCCATGGCAGGTCGTTGGCGGTCACCAGGGTCAGCCCATAGCGCTGATGCAAGGCCTGGGCGGCCGCCCGCAGCGACAGGTCTTGAAACAGCCACTCGCTGTAGACCGCCGTCATCAGGGCGGTGGTGTCGGCCACCACCACCGCATGTTCACGTGCGGCGGCCTCAATGCGACGCGACTGCTCCTGCGCAATGGCCCACTGCTCCTCGGGCCTGGGCGTTCGGCCCTCGCGCTCACACCAGGTGCGCAGCCACTCGTCCACGGCGATGCTCGGCTGGCCCAGCTGCTCCTGCAGGTGCCGGGCCAGCGCTTGGGCCAACTCGCTCTTGCCCGTGCTTTCTGCACCAACGATGGCGATGACGATCGGTGTCTTCACCGTGACCGCCGGGCCCACATCCACCATCCCCAGGCCGACATGATGGCAAACACCGCATACAAGCCCACCGTGGGCCACAGCCTTTGCTGGGCAAACAAGAGCACGGCACTCAGGTTCACCAAGAGCCATGCCACCCAATTGTCTTGGTATTGCCGTGCCAACAGCCAGGTGGCCACCAGGCTGCCCGCTGTGGGCAGCGCATCGGCATAGGGTGCCGGGTTGTCGGTGCTTCGGGCCATCAAGCTGCCCAAGAGCCCCCACAGCAGCAAGGTGGCCAGAACGGCCTGCCGCCGTACCCACGGTGGTGCCGGCCGAGGATGCAAGGCCGGTACCCCCTCCGGTGATGGGCGCAGCCAGTGCCACAGGCCCCATCCCGCCATCACCACGAAGACGGCCTGCAGTGCCGCTTGTCCGTAGAGGTGGCTGTCCAGGAAGACCAGGCCATACAGGAGCGAGCTCGCAATGGCCAGGCACCACGCCATCGGGTGCACGCGGGCGTTGCACACCACCATCCAAAGGCCCAACACCGCCCCCAGCCATTCGGCGCGTGTCACCGGCGAGCCCCAGAGATGCAGGTCCACCACCTGCAAGGCTGCGGCCGCCACCTCGAGCAAACCCACCCCGTCGGACGATTCAGGCATCACCGGCCAGGGGTGACCTGGATGTAGATTTCATCGCGCTTGACCATGCCCAGCTCGGCCCGCGCCTTCTCCTCGACCATTTCCAGGCCTTCTCGGAGGTCGCGCACTTCGGCCTGCACCTGTTCATTGCGGACCTTGGCGGCATCGATTTGTTCCCGAACCTCACCCAACTGGCCTTGCAGGCCGCGAACATGGAACAGGCCATTGCGGCTGAACCACAGGTCGGCCTGCACCAGCACCAGCAGGGCCAAAAGGATTCCGGTGATCCAGCGCATCGTCGTGCTTGCGTCCGCGGTGCGAGGTTCCAAGCTTGCCGCGCTCAGCGCAGGTTGTAAAACGCGGTGCGACCGGGGTACACCGCCACGTCGCCGAGGTCTTCTTCGATGCGCAGCAGCTGGTTGTACTTGGCCATGCGGTCGCTTCGGCTGAGCGAGCCCGTCTTGATCTGTCCCGCGTTGGTCCCCACGGCAATGTCGGCAATGGTGGAATCTTCGGTCTCACCGGAGCGGTGGCTGATCACCGCGGTGTAGCCCGCCCGCTTGGCCATCTCAATGGCCTGGAAGGTCTCGGTCAGGGTGCCGATTTGGTTGATCTTGATCAGGATCGAATTGGCAATGCCCTTTTCGATGCCTTCCTTCAGGATCTTGGTGTTGGTCACAAACAGGTCGTCGCCCACCAGCTGCACCTTCTTGCCCAGGCGCTGCGTCAGGTGGGCCCAGCCAGCCCAGTCGCCTTCGTGCATGCCGTCTTCGATGCTGATGATGGGGTACTTGTCGACCCAGTTGGCCAGCATATCGGTCCAGGCTTCGGCGCTCAGCTTGATGCCCCCTTCGCCATGCAGCACGTACTGGCCGTCGTGGTAGAACTCACTGGCTGCGCAGTCCAGGCCCAGGGCGATCTGCTCACCGGGGGTGTAACCGGCTTTATCGATCGCCTGCAGGATCATCTTGATGGCGGCCTCGTGGTTTTCCACGTTCGGCGCAAAGCCCCCTTCATCA
This sequence comes from Betaproteobacteria bacterium, assembly GCA_009918225.1. GTDB lineage: Bacteria > Pseudomonadota > Gammaproteobacteria > Burkholderiales > Burkholderiaceae_C > RFTU01. The sequence continues at coordinate 2,063 of RGEP01000206.1, forward strand.
CCCACCGCGGTGCTGATGCCCTGGTCGTGCAGGATTTTCTTCAGCGCGTGGAAGGTCTCTGCACCCCAGCGGATGGCTTCGCGCAGCGACGGAGCCCCGACCGGGATGATCATCAGCTCTTGCAGGTCGAGGCTGTTGTTGGCGTGCGCGCCCCCATTGATCACATTCATCATGGGCACGGGCAGCTGCATGCCACCCATGCCGCCGAAATAGCGGTACAGGGGCAGGCCACTTTCTTCGGCTGCAGCACGGGCCACCGCCATCGACACCGCCAGCATGGCGTTGGCGCCCAGGCGGCTCTTGTTTTCCGTGCCGTCCAGGTCAATCAGGGTCTTGTCCAAGAAGGCCTGCTCCGAAGCATCAAGCCCCAAGACCGCTTCCGACATCTCGGTGTTGATGTGCTCCACCGCGCGCAGCACGCCCTTGCCCAGGTAGCGGGCTTTGTCGCCATCGCGCAATTCGATCGCCTCGCGGCTGCCGGTCGAGGCACCCGAGGGCACCGCCGCACGGCCCATGGTCCCAGACTCCAGCAGCACATCACACTCCACCGTGGGGTTGCCGCGGCTGTCCAGGATCTCCCGTCCGACGATGTCGACGATCGCACTCATATCAAACCAGCTCCAATCAACAAGAAAAGTCGTTTTCCAGCAAGGTCTGGCGCTTGACCACGCGGTCCAGTTCCACCAGTTGGCTCAGCAGGGCCTTCATGTGCCGCAGGGGGACCGCGTTGGGGCCGTCGCTCAAGGCCTTGGCCGGGTTGGGGTGCGTTTCCATGAACAGGCCGGCCACCCCCACGGCCACCGCGGCGCGCGACAGCACCGGCACGAATTCGCGCTGTCCGCCCGATGAAGTGCCCTGGCCACCCGGCAGCTGCACGCTGTGGGTGGCATCGAAGACCACGGGCGCCTGGGTTTCACGCAGGATGGCCAGCGACCGCATGTCACTGACCAGGTTGTTGTAGCCGAAGCTCGCGCCGCGCTCACAGGCCATGAACCGGTCCGTGTCGAGGCCGGCCTCGCTGGCGGCCGCTCGGGCCTTGTCGATCACGTGCTTCATGTCGTGCGGCGCCAAGAACTGGCCCTTCTTGATGTTCACCGGCTTGCCGCTTTGTGCCACGGCCCGGATGAAATCGGTTTGCCGGCACAGAAAGGCCGGCGTTTGCAGCACGTCGACCACCGACGCCACCGTGCCAATCTCGCTTTCCGTGTGCACATCGGTCAGAACGGGCACACCCAGTTGGCGCTTGACCTGGGCCAGGATCTCCAGCCCGCGCTCCATGCCCGGTCCGCGAAACGACGAGCCGCTGGAACGATTGGCCTTGTCGTAGCTGCTTTTGAAGATGAAGGGGATGCCCAGTTCACGGGTCACCTCCTGAAGATGGCCCGCCACCTCCAGCTGCAGCTCCAAGCTTTCGACCACGCAAGGCCCGGCAATGAGAAAGAAGGGGCGGTCGATGCCGACGTCGAATCCACAGAGCTTCATGCGGCGGCTCCTGCCTGGGCCGACCGGGCGGCTGTGGCGGCCTTGTCACGCGCGGCCGCTCCCTGGTGGTCCAAGGCTGCTTTTACGTAGCTGGTAAACAAGGGGTGTCCTCCCCAGGGCGTGCTCTTGAACTCGGGGTGGAACTGAACGCCCACGTACCAAGGATGGACGGACGGAGGCAGCTCGACCATCTCGGTGAGCTTCTC
>RGEP01000207.1 GCA_009918225.1 Betaproteobacteria bacterium
CGCGATCAGCGAGGTGGCCAGGGTGCCGTAGATCATCACCAGGCCGCCGTACTGGTTGCCCACCGGGTCCCACACCGCCGAGGTCAAAAAGCCCAGGCCAAACTCCTCAATGGCTGGGCCGGCGCCCACCACCAAGGAGGCCAGGATGCCCGCCATCAAGGCCAAGGTGAGCGCGGCCGCCGAAGTGGCAGCCGCTGCAAAGAGGCGATCGCCCCAACCCTTCATCATCACTTGATGCCGGTCCAGGCCTTGCGCACCAGGGCCTTCACCGGCTCGGGCAAGGGCACGTATTCCAAATCGGTGGCCATGGCATCACCCTTGTCAAAAGCCCAGTCGAAGAACTTGAGGGCCGCCGCCGACTGCGCCGGCTTGGCTGACTGGGCGTGCATCAGGATGAAGGTCGCGCCCGTGATGGGCCAGCTGTCTTTGCCGGCCTGTTGCGTCAAGACCTGGTTGAAGCTCTTGGCCCACTGAGCGTTGGCTGCGGCCGCCTTGAAGGTCAAGTCGTCCGGCGCCACAAACACACCATCCTTGTTCTGCAGCAACACATGCGACATGCGGTTCTGCTTGGCATACGCGTATTCGACATAGCCGATGGAGTTGGGCAGGCGCTGAACGAAAGCGGCCACGCCCTCATTGCCCTTGCCGCCGGCGCCCGTGGGCCAGTTCACCGCGGTGCCCTCGCCCACCTTGGCCTTCCAGTCGGCGCTCACCTGCGACAGGTAGTGGGTAAACAGGAAACTGGTGCCCGAACCGTCGGCCCGCCGCACCGGTGCAATCGTGCTGTCGGGCAGGCTCACCCCAGGGTTCAGCGCGGTAATGGCCGCATCGTTCCACTTCGTGATCTTGCCCAGGTAGATGTCGGCCAAAACCGTCCCGGTCAGCTTGATCTGTCCCGGGGTGATCCCCTTGATGTTGACCACCGGCACCACGCCACCGATCACGGTGGGGAACTGCACCAGACCATCGGCCTTGAGTTCCTCGTCCTTGAGCGGCATGTCGGTGGCGCCGAAATCCACCGTCTTGCCCTTGATCTGTTTGATGCCAGCGCCCGAGCCCACCGACTGGTAGTTCACACGCGCGCCGGTGGCCTTGTGAAAAGCGTCGGCCCACTTGGCGTAGACGGGGGCCGGGAAGGAAGCCCCCGCGCCGGTGACATCCTGCGCCCAGGCCGAGCCCATCAGAAGGGGAACGGAAGCCGCCACCGCGGCGGCGGTGCGTGAGCACGCATTCAAAAAAGACATGGCAAAACCAGAGGGGTCGTGAACGATGCGGCCGCACTCTACGCACGGTTTGTGAAGGTTTCGTGACAACGAGAGGCCCCACTGTGTCACAGCCCACAAACCTTGCGTCCACACGCCCGACTTGACCCTGCGTGAGGCCGGAAGCGATGTTGTAAGCGAATGCTTACTCTCAGGCTCAGCGACCGACGATCTCCAACAGTTCGACCTTGAAGCGCAGCGGTGTGTTCGGCGGAATCTTGCCCCCACCGGCCCCACGCTCGCCATAAGCCGTGGCGGCAGGGCAGAGCAAGGTGGCCGCACCGCCCACGGGAATCTGCTGCACTCCCTGGGTCCAGCAGGGGATCACGCGGTTGAGGGGAAAGGTTGCAGGCTGCTTGCGCTCGTAGGACGAATCAAAAACGCGTCCGTCTTCGAAGGTCCCTTCGTAGTGCACCTTCACCGAATCGGTGGCGGCGGGGTAGCTCAGGGGTGCTCGGCCCGCGCGCGTCAGGGTGACTTCCACCCCGTTGGGCAGCGTGCGGGGGCTGCCCATCTTCAGTGGCTCGGGGGCAGCAGGGGCCGCGCCCGTCACGGGCGCAGGCGCCGGTGCCTGGGCCTGGGCTTGGGCTTGGGTCGGCCACAGCCATGCCGCCAGGGCTGCAAGGCACAGCAGCCTGCCCAGGCTGCGCTGGACCTGGTCGGCTGGGCCCAGGGCCGCGGCGCGGTTCATGCAATGGGGTTCGCTCATCTTCAAACGCTTCCTTCCTTAAAGTCCATGCTCCAACAGCTCGACCAGGCGGGTGCACACCCACTGGGCCTCCTCGGGCGCAAGGCCCACACTGGGGTCCTGCAGGCCGGCCGCCATCTTGTGGGCCACCGCATCGGCCGTGACGCCCAGGTCGGCCACCAGGGCACGCGCCTGGGGTGCCAGTGCCTGGGCCAAATCTTCGCAGTATTCATAGCGCGCCAAGATGTGGTGCCACGCCTCGGTCAAGCGCCGTCCCGGGCCCGTTTGGAACAGCGCCAAGAAGGAGTCGGGCACCTGGATCTGGGATTCGCTCATGCGTTCATTGTGGGGCCGGACGCGGTACGGGCTGCGCCATACTTGGGATCCGCCGCCAGCCGAGCGGGGCCCACAAGGGGGTGCCCCATCCGGAGCGGCTTGCGCCAGCCAACCGCACGATGGACTCTGCATTCTTTCTGCCCGAACCCGACCGAGCTGGGCGCTTCCACCCCACGCAGGCTACGGTGGGTCCATGGTCGCCGCACACCCAACACGGGGGCCCGCCCATCGCCCTCTTGGCGCAGGCCTTGGCCGACCACCCCAGCAGCGCGCCCATGGACCTGGGGCGCATCACGGTCGAATTCATGGGGCCGGTGCCCCTGGACACCTGTGATGTCCAAGTACAGGTGCTGCGCCCGGGCAAACGGGTGGAGTTGCTGCAGGCGCAATACAGCGTGCAGGGCAAGCCGGTGTTGACCGCCCAAGCCTGGCGCTTGGCGCGCGAGCCCGGTATCTGCCCCGCTGTGGCCGACCCCTTCCGGGTGCCGCCCTTGCCGGCCGAGGAGTGCCTGCGCTTTTTCCCCGGCACCGACGGCTTCCCCTACGGACGGGCACTGGAATGGCGATTCGCTGAGGGGGGCTTCGACACCTTGGGGCCGGCCACCGTCTGGGCCCGGTTGCGCATACCCTTGGTGCAGGGCCGCCCGACCAGTGGCCTGGCCGGCATGATGACCATGCTCGATTCAGCCAACGGCATCAGCGCTGAACTGGCGTTTCAGGACTGGAGTTTCGTGCCCGTCGACCAGACGCTGAACCTGTACCGCATGCCGATTGGGCCTTGGTATGGCATGGCCGCGCGCACCATCATCAACGACGGCGGCATCGGCACCACCACCACCACGGTGTTTGATGCCCAGGGCCCTGTCGGCCTAAGCCTGCACACCCTGTTTGTTCGCCCCAAGCACCCCCCTGCGGCGGTGCGATCATCCACCCCACGACCCGGAGAAGCCACATGACCCTCGACCTCGCACGCTTTGCCTCCAGCCAACCCAGCCGCGTCACGCGCCCGAGCGCGCCAACCTTTTGGTGCGGCCTGGGCTTTGCCCTGGCGGTGTTGGCCGGCCCCAATGCGCACGCGGCATCGCATGCCGCTGCCGCCACGCCCCCAGCCGCGGCCGCCCCGGCCGCTACGGCCCCATCTGCACCAGCGCCCAGTGCCAGTTGCCACGCGCAAGCCACCGAGAAAAAGCTGGCCGGTGCAGCCAAGAACTCCTTCCTGAGCAAATGCGAGCGCGAGGCCACCGAGCGCTGTGAAGCCGCAGCCACTGAGCGCAAGCTGGCTGGCGCCGCACGCACCGGCAATGTCAACAAGTGCGTCAAGGAGGCCGTGGGCGGCTGAACCCCAAGCCACCGCTTGCCACCATGTGTCAGTTGCTGGGTCTCAACGCCAACATACCCACCGACCTGATCTTCAGCTTCACCGGCTTTTCCACGCGGGCTGAAGAGCACAAGGACGGGTT
>RGEP01000208.1 GCA_009918225.1 Betaproteobacteria bacterium
TCGGCTTCCAGCGCAATGGATCGATGCTCCTTGGCCTTGCGCAACATGGCCCAGGCCAAGGCCCCGTTGAGGGCAGAGCTGAAGATCGACAGGGCCAAGCCCAAGCCCAAGGCCTCCACCGGCTGGGGGTTGAACAGCCGGTGCACCGCTGCGCCCATGATGGCCAGCGCTGCCACCAAGATGAGGACCCCCTCGAATCCACTGGAGAAGTACTCGGCCTTGTGGTGGCCAAAGGGGTGGTCCTCGTCGGCCGGTTGCTGCGCCACCGTCACCATGGCCAGGGCGAACATCGCACCGGCCAGGTTGACCAGGGACTCCATCGCATCAGACAACAGGCTCACCGAGTCGGTGAGCCACCAGGCCCCGGTCTTCAAGGCAATCGTGAGCAGCGCCACCGCCACCGAGAGCTTCAGGTAGGTGTTCACCGACAGGCTCTTCATCGCGAACTCCCTTCCAGCTGAACGTTGGGTGGACACAGGGACAGCCAGGCGCCCCGCAGCCGGGTCAGCTCAGGCTCACCCGGGCGAACTTGCGCTTGCCCACCTGCACCACGAAGGTACCCGCCGGCAGCTTCAGGGCCTTGTCGCTGATCACGCTGCCGTCAACGCGAACCCCGCCGCCTTCAATCAAGCGGTTGGCCTCGCTGGCCGAAGGTGCCAGGCCCGCAGCCTTCAGCAGTGCTGCAATGCCCAGCGGGGCGCCGGCCAGCGACACCTCGGGGATGACGTCGGGAATACCGCCGCGCGCCCGGTTGGCGAAGTCCTGCTCCGCGGCATCGGCAGCCGATGCGCCATGAAAGCGCTCGGTGATCTCGCGCGCCAGCATCACCTTGACTTCCTTGGGGTTGCGCCCGCCCAGCACCTGGGCCTTGAGGTCGGCGATCTCAGACTCCGCCCGGAACGACAGCAGGGTGTACCAACGCCACATCAGCTCGTCTGAAATCGACAGCACCTTGGCAAACATGGTGTTGGCCGGCTCGGTGATGCCGATGGTGTTGTTCTTGCTTTTGGACATCTTGTCCACGCCGTCCAGCCCTTCGAGCAGCGGCATGGTCAAGATGCACTGCGGCTCCTGGCCGTACTCTTCTTGGAGGTGGCGGCCCATGAGCAGGTTGAACTTCTGGTCCGTGCCACCGAGTTCCAGGTCGCTCTTGAGGGCCACCGAGTCGTATCCCTGCATCAAGGGGTAGAGGAACTCGTGCACGCTGATGGCGGTGCCGGCCTTGTATCGCTTGGTGAAGTCGTCGCGCTCCATCATCCGCGCCACGGTGTAGCGCGAAGCCAGGCCGATGATGCCGCGCGCGCCCAGCGGGTCGCTCCATTCGCTGTTCCAACGCACCTCGGCGTTGTCGAGCTTGATCACCAGGCCCACCTGTTCGAAGTAGGTCTTGGCGTTGCTTTCGATCTGTTCGCGCGTCAGCGCCGGCCGGGTGCTGTTGCGGCCCGAGGGGTCGCCGATCATGGTGGTGAAGTCGCCAATGAGCGGAATTACGCGGTGGCCCAGGTCCTGCAACTGCCGCATCTTGTTGAGCACCACCGTGTGGCCCAGGTGCAAGTCAGGTGCGGTGGGGTCCATGCCGAACTTGATGCGCAGCGGCGTTCCCGTGGCCTCGCTGCGCTGGAGCTTGCGCACCCAGTCTGCGCGCGGCAGCAGCTCTTCGCAGCCCCGCAGCGTCACCGCCAAGGCCGCCCGTACCGCATCAGAGGCTTCGGCCTCGGCAGGTGAGTGGGCGCTTGCTTTTTCGGAAATCGCGGCACTGTCAGGGTGGTTCATGGATGCAAAAAAGGGTTGATTTTTCACATCTGCCGATACAATTTCCAGTTCCTGACCGTGCAGGCCGACGGTCCAGATGCGAGCCGGAATTCTACCGATCGCCTGGGCCAGCCCGAACCCGATTCGATACGGCCGCACCACCAGGCTCCGTTCACCGGCCCATGCTGCGGCCGACTCACCGGTCGGCAACAGTGGAAGGCTTGTCTTTGTTATTCATGCAGCATCAAGCGCTCGTCACTGCCGTTCAAGCCTGGGCCCAGGCACACCGCCGCCGGCTGGTGTGGGGTTTCGGTGTAGGCATGACCGGCCTGGCCGCCACCGCTTTCGGCTTGGCGCCCCTGGTGCCCAACGCAGCCGACCTGCCGCAGCAGACCGTCACACAAGTGCTGCAGCCCGCGGCCAATGTGATCGAGCAGCTCGAGGCCCTGTCCGCCCTGCCGCTGGAGCTGTACCGCTCCGACACGACACGCAGCCAAGACACCGCTGAGACCTTGCTGACCCGCCTGGGCGTCAACGACGCTCAAGCTGCAGCCTTCATCCGCCAAGACCGCCAGGCCCGCAAGCTGCTGGAAGGCCGCGCCCAGAAGATGGTGCGGGCCAAAGCGGATGCCGCCGGGCGGCTGATCGAGCTCGTGGCGCGCTACCCGGCCGAACAGCGCAACCTGGCCGACTCCCACTTCACCCGCCTGAGCCTCAAGCGCGTCGACGGCGCCTGGGTCAGCGAGGTGGAAACCGCCGAGCTGCAGTCCAAGGTTCAACTGGGCAGCGGCACCATTCGCTCGTCCTTGTTTGCCGCCACTGACGAAGCCCAAATGCCTGACGCCATTGCTTCGCAAATGGCCGAGATCTTTTCGGGCGACATCGACTTCCACCGCGAACTCAAGCGTGGCGACTCCTTCAGCGTGGTCTATGAAACCCTGACCGCTGACGGCGAGCCCATCAACTGGAACCAAGCCGCTGGCCGGGTGTTGGCCGCTGAGTTCGTGAACAACGGTCGGGTGCACCAGGCCGTGTGGTTCAAGGACGCACAGCGCGGCAGCTATTACGACTTCGGCGGCAAGAGCAAGCGGCGCGCCTTCCTGGCCAGCCCCATGGAGTTTTCTCGGGTCACCTCGGGCTTTGCGATGCGCTTCCACCCGATCCACCAGCGCATGATGGCCCACACCGGCGTCGACTACGGTGCGCCCGTGGGCACGCCCACACGCAGCGTGGCCGATGGCACCGTGGAATTCGCGGGCTGGCAAGGCGGCTACGGCAACACCGTGGTGGTGCGCCATGGCGGCGACAAAACCACCCTGTACGCCCACCTGAGCCGAATCGACGTGCGCCGCGGCGAACGCGTGCAACAGGGACAGCGCATTGGGGCTGTTGGGGCCACCGGCACCGCCACTGGCCCACACCTGCACTATGAGTTCCGCGTCAACGGTCGCCACGTTGACCCGCTGAAGGCCGCGCGCAACGCCGCGCCGGTTCCGCTGGCCGAGCAGTCGCGTGGGGCCTTCATGGCCCAGGCCGACCTGCTGCGCACCAAGCTGAACGTGGCCGCCACCCTGGTGGGCGACTCGGGCCGCGGCGACTGAAGCACGCCGGGCCGCCTGCGGTGCCCCCTTTTGCCAAACCCGCCCTTCCCGCACTGACCATTGGCCTGATGTCCGGCACTTCGCTGGACGGGCTGGACGGTGTGCTGCTGCGCTGGCGGTCTGAACACGCAGGCTTCGACACCTTGTCACGCGCCCGTGGTGAATTCCACGCGGACCTGCGGGCCGAATTGCTGGCCCTCAACACCCCCGGGCACGACGAGTTGCACCGCGCGGCCCTGGCCGCCAACCGCATGAGCGAAGCCGCCGCCACCGTGGTGGGCCAGCTGTTGCAGCAGGCCGGCGTGCAAGCGGATGCAGTGGCTGCCATCGGGCTGCACGGCCAAACCGTGCGCCACCGCCCCGGTGA
>RGEP01000209.1 GCA_009918225.1 Betaproteobacteria bacterium
TCGCCCGGCAGGGTGTACACAGCGCGGCCCCGGGCGTCGGCACAGCTGAACGGGGCCAGGGTTTCCCGCCCCAAGACCAACATGTCATAGCGCTCGGGGTTGAGCTGCAGGGGTTGTGAGGGGTGGTGGTAAGCGATCAGCAGGTCACAGCCGCCTTCGCTCAGGCGCATGGCCGCATCGTGCACGTTCAGCGCGGTCAGCCGGCTCTTCAAGGGGCCGAAGTGGGCCTGAAGGTCCATCAGCCAATGCGGAAAGAAGGTGAAGGCCAGGTGTGGGGGACGGCAAACTCGATCACATCGGCCGAGTCCCCCTGGTGGCTGCGCACCAGGTGGCGCGCGCTTTGCAGCGCCCCCAAGATTTCCAGCGCCTGGGCGTGCAGAAGTTCGCCGGCTGGCGTCAGCCGCGTGGGGTAAGACGAGCGGTCCACCAAGTCAACGCCCGCCCAGGCCTCCAAGGCCTGGATGCGGCGCGAAAACGCCGGCTGCGTCACATGCCGCAGCACCGCCGAGCGCGAAAAGCTGCGCGTCTCGGCCAGGCTCACGAAATCTTCAAGCCACTTGGTTTCCATGCCCGCTGCGCTGCAAAGCCCACATCGAAGCATAGCGCCCGCCTTGGGCCAGGAGCGCGTCGTGGGAGCCGCGCTCGATGATCCGGCCGGCTTCCATCACCAAGATCTCGTGCGCATCCACCACGGTGGACAAGCGGTGCGCAATCACCAAGGTGGTTTTGCCCTGGGCCGCGTTGCGCAGCTCGGCCTGAATGGCACGCTCATTCGCCGAGTCCAAGGCCGAGGTGGCCTCATCGAAGATCAGGATCGGCGGGTCCTTGAGCAAGGTGCGGGCGATGGCCACCCGCTGCTTTTCCCCACCGGAGAGCTTCAGGCCGCGCTCGCCGACCATGGTCTCGTAGCCCTTTGGGGTCGAGGCAATGAAGTCGTGAATGCGCGCTGCACGTGCGGCGGCCTCCACCTCCTGGCGGCTGGCGCCGGGTCGGCCGTAGGCGATGTTGTATTCGACCGTGTCGTTGAACAGCACCGTGTCTTGCGGCACGATGCCGATGGCGCGGCGCAGCGAAGCCTGGGTCACCTCGCGGATGTCCTGTCCGTCAATGCTGATGCGCCCAGCGCCTGCGGGCACATCGTAGAAGCGGAACATGAGGCGGGCCAAGGTGCTCTTGCCCGCCCCAGACGAGCCCACCACGGCCACCGTCTTGCCCGGCGGAATGTCGAAGCTCACGTCTTGCAAGATGGTGCGGGCGAGATCGGTGGGGCCCTGCCCTGGCGAACCCAGCGCTACAGCCGCCGGCCCGCGGTCGTAGGCAAAAGTCACGCCTTCGAATCGAACATGGCCCGCGCGGACCTGCAGGTCGGGCGCGCCCGGGGCATCGGCCACTTCACGCTCGCGCTCGAGCAGGCCGAACATCTTGTCCAGGTCCGTCAAGGCCTGCTTGATCTCCCGATAAATCACGCCCAAGAAGTTCAGCGGGATGTACAGCTGGATCATGAAGGCGTTGATCATCACCAGGTCACCCAAGGTCAGCCGGCCGTCGACCACGCCCTGCGTGGCCCGCCACAACATCAGCACCAGGGCCACCGCAATGATCATCTGCTGGCCGGTGTTCAGGATGCTCAGGGTGGTTTGGCTCTTGAGCGCGGCCTTGCGCAGCCGCTCCAGGCTTTCGTCGTAGCGACGCGCTTCCCAGGGTTCGTTGTTGAAGTACTTGACCGTTTCGTAGTTCAAGAGGGAATCGATGGCCTTGGTGTGGGCCTTGGAGTCCATCTCGTTCATCTCGCGCCGGAATTGGGTGCGCCACTCGGTGATCTTGAAGGTGAAGGCCACGTAGACCACCAGCGCCGCCACGGTGATCCAGGCAAACAGCGAATCGAACTGCACCGCCAGCAAGGTCAGCACCAGGGCCACTTCGATGAGGGTGGGCAAGATGCTGTAGAGGGAATAGCTGACCAGCGCGTGCACGGCCCGGGTGCCGCGCTCGATGTCGCGTGTCATGCCCCCGGTCTGGCGCTCCAGGTGAAAGCGCAGGCTCATGCCGTGCAGGTGGTTGAAGACCTGAAGGCTCAAGCTGCGGGCGGTGCCCTCGGTGGCCTTGGCAAAGATCAACTCGCGCAGCTCGGTGAACAGCGACGTGGACAGGCGCAACAGGCCGTAAGCCACCAACAGGCCCAAGGGCACGACCAGCAAGGCCTGCGGGTCACCCGGCTGTATCGACAGGCTGTCCACCAGGTGCTTGAGCAGCACCGGTACGCCCACATTGGCCAGCTTGGCCGCCACCATGAAGGCCAGGGCCGCCCCCACGCGCCAGCGGTAACGCCACAAATAGGGAAACAGGCGCCTCAGGGTGGCCCAGTCCGATCGGGTCTGCGGCGCCAGGGGCGCCGCGGCGGTGTCAGAAGCAGTTCCATGGGCAAGTCCGCGCATCCCCGCATTCTCGCCTCCGGCGGCGCCCAGTCCGTGGCGCTATGCTCGCTGTCATGAGTCCCAAACCCGCCCCCGATCCGCGCCAAGCCGGTGAGCGCGTGAAGTTGCCCACCGACAAGGAGTTGGTGCTGCGCGTCATTCCCATGCCGGCCGACTGCAATGCCAACGGCGACATCTTCGGCGGCTGGGTGATGGCCCAGGTGGACCTGGCCGGCTCGGTGCTGCCGGTGCGCCGCGCGCGCGGCCGGCTGGCCACGGTGGCGGTCAACCAATTCATCTTCAAGCAACCCGTGCGGGTGGGCGACCTGCTGAGCTTTTATGCCGAGATCACCCGCGTGGGCACCACCTCCATCACGGTGAACGTGGAGGTGTATGCGCAGCGCCTGCGCGACGGCGGCGAGTACGCGGTCAAGGTCACCGAGGCCACCCTCACCTATGTGGCCACCGACGAAATGGGCAAGCCCCGGCCGGTGCCGCCGGCCTGAGGGGTCGGCTTCATGCGCGGGCCGGCTCAGAAGCGGCTGAAGTCGGGCTTTCGCTTCTCGAAGAAGGCTTGGAAGGCTTCGCGCGCCTCCGGGCTGCGCAGGGCTGCGCCGAACTGCTCACCCGGCCGGTGAAGGGGTCGCCCAACATCAGCTTCTCGGCCGCGCGGCGCTGGCCCATGAGGGCGGGCACCACCAGGCTGGCGGCGAACTCGGGGACCAGGCCCAAGCTGGCAAAGGGCATGGCCAAGCGGGCGTCGTCGGCCACATAGACCAAGTCGCAGTGCAGCAGCATGGTGGTGCCGATGCCAATGGCCGGGCCCGTGACCGCCGCCACCAGGGGCTTGTCGAAGGCCAGCACCGCCTGGATGAATCGAAACACCGGCGAGTCCTGCCCCTGCGGCGGGCGCTGCATGAAGTCTTCCAGGTCGTTGCCCGAGGTGAAGATACCGGGCTGCCCAGTGATGAGCGCGGCGCGCACCGAAGGGTTGTCCACTGCCGCTTGCAGGGCCACCGCCATGTCTTCGTACATGGCGATGGTCAGCGCGTTCTTCTTCTCAGGGCGTGCGATCTCGATGGTGGCCACACCGTTGATCAGGCCAGATTTGATGCTCATGACAAGGGCTCCTCAGACGCGTTCCAGGATACCGGCGGCACCTTGGCCAGTGCCCACACACATGGTCACCATGCCGTACTTCAGGTTCTTGCGGCGCAGGGCATGCACCACCGTGGCCGCGCGGATGGCCCCCGTGGCGCCCAGCGGGTGGCCCAAGGCGATGGCGCCGCCCATGGGATTAACCTT
>RGEP01000210.1 GCA_009918225.1 Betaproteobacteria bacterium
AGCGTCTTCATGATGGCCACGGGCAGGGGATTGGGCGTGTTGTAGTCGTCGATGTAGACATCCAGCCCATCCATCACATTGAAGTGGGGGTCGGAATGGAACAGCTTCTTGAAGGCCGCATTGCGCACCTGCGGGTCTACATCCCGCGCAACGAAAGATCGGTAGTCCGACTTCGCGTCCAGCTGCTCCACGTCCTGCAGGGTGGGTTTCGGGGCAGAAGCCGGTTCTGCGGAGCCGGCTGCAGGGCTGGCCGAAGAGACCGAAGAGGTCGAAGAGGTCGAAGAGGCCGATGCTGTGCGCGAATCTGCAGCAGCCGCGGCAGCACCGGTGTTTCCCAACGCGCCGGGCGCCACCGGCCGGGGGTCCACCGCCGCTGTGGCGGGCGGCACGGCGCGCTGCGGGGCCACAGCCTCGGCAGGCTGCGTTGCCTCCTGGTGCACTTGTGCTTTGCGGCGCGACCAGCGTGAGAAGAACCCGGCCCCGTCGTCGTCTGGCTTGCTCATCGCCAAGGCTTTCGCATCATGAAGGCTCAGGCCTCACCGCCGCTGTCCCACTGGGCGCGGGCGCGGCGCCCCTGACGCTCACGCTCTTCGGGCGTGAGGAACGACATGGCGCGCACCTTGCGCGTTTCCTCGGGAACAAAGTGATCATTGGTGTAGGCCTGCAACCACTGGCACAACTCGGGCGCCAGCGGCACGCTTTCCACCTGCTCGCCCGCAAACAGCCGGCGGTCCGCTTCAATGTAGGACACGCTGGCCGCGGTGATTTCGACCATGGACTCGTCCCCATCCACTGGCCGGTAGGACACGAACCAACAGGGATTGCCCGACGTGAGGTTGAGAAAGTAGCCTTTGCACTCGTCGGCAAAGAGCTCCAGCGTGAAGCCCGGGTACAGCCACCGGGAGACTCGCCCGTCGTCGAACACCTTGCGCTGGGTCTGTCCAAAAGCCCCCTCATGGGGCACCACTTCCAAGATCCGGAACGACCAATCTTGCCAAGCGTTGGGCTGCGCCGTGCGCTCCAACACAACGGCCACGTCGATGCGTGGCCGTTCGGTGCCGGGGGCTTGGTTGGGTGCCCCCGAGGGTACGCTGCAGTCGCTCAAGACTTCTTGGGCGCAGCCGGTGCAGCCGCCGGAGCGGCCGCGGCCGGCGCGGGCGCCGCAGCCGGGGCTGCAGCCACCGGCGGCGTGTACACGAACGGGCCCGGGTCCGCGCAAGGCGGGGTCGGTGTGGGGGTTACCGGCTTGCCGGCCTTCTTCTGTGCAGCTGCGTACTTCGCGGCCACATCGTTCATCGACAGGCACAGCTTGTAGTCGGCGACCTTGTTGCCGTGGGCCGTTTTGGCAGCGGTTTCGGCTGCCTTGGCCTTGGCTTCGTCACTGAGCGGGGGCAGCTTGGCAGCGGCTGTGCCGGCCACGGCTACGGCGCTCAGCGCCAACAGGGTGCGAAGGGTTGTCGAGGTCTTCATCTCGCGTTGCTCCTCAGTCGGTGCTCAATTCAATCAGGCGCTGGGCTTGGCCACGGTTTGGCCCCCTGCTTCAGGCGGTGTGCGCTGTGCGGGGATCTTGCCGGCCTTGATGTCGTCGTACCAGAGTTCGTGGTGTTCCTTGGCCCAGGCCTCGTCCACGTATCCGGTGCGCATGGCCTTGTAGGCGCCGTCCATGCCCAGGGTGCCGATGTAGATGTGACCGGCAAACATGGCCATCATCAACACGGTGGCCACGCCGTGCACCATGTGGGCCACCTGCATGTCGGTGCGCAGGTACTCCAGTCCCGGGATGACCTTGTCCAGCCACAGCCCGGAGACCACCACGATGGCGCCCAGGAAGAACACACCGGCCCAGAACACGAGTTTCTCGGCAGCGTTGAACCGGTGGGACGGCACTTCGTTGCCACTGAGCAAGCCACCGCCCTTGAGCAACCAGTTCAGGTCGCCCTTGGCTGGCCAGTTGTCCTTCAGGAAGGTGAAGAACACGATGACCAGCGACACGGCAAACAAGGGGCCGGCAAAGTTGTGCGCGTTCTTGAGCAGGTAGGTCAGCCAACCAAACAGCGTGCTGCCGATGATGGGCAGCAGGAAGTACTTGCCCCACGCGATGATGATGCCCGACACCGCCAGGGTGACGAAGGCGATCGCATTGGTCCAATGCGCTGCGCGCTCGAAGGGGGTGAAGCGCTCGATCACGCGGCCGGTGTCGGTGCTGTGCCCGCCAAGCTTGCCCACGCGCCAGTAGAACAGCGCAATGGCCAGACCTACGATGAACAGCAATGAGCCGCCATAGGGAATGATGATCTTGTTGCGCACCTGGCGCCACGCTTCACCGGCGTTGGTGTAGTCAGAACCCGGGTACTGGGTGAATTTTTGAACCAGTACGCCCATTTCCTTGCCGGGCAAGGAGGTCGTGCCCGGCTCGGTGCCGGAATCGTGCACCCCGCGCCAGAAGGGCGCGTTGTTGCCCGGTTGGGTTTTGGCGCGCTGCGCCGTGTTTTCATCGGCTTTGGGTTCAGCCGGGGCCACAAAGCCAGCCGGCGGTCCGTTTTTGTCGGCCGCTGCCGGTGCAGCCGGTGCCTGTGCCCAGGCCGGTGCTGCGGTCAGCGCGCACAGCGCAGCACCCGCCAGCCAGGCCCGCAGGCTGGCCAAGGAGGAAGACAAGCGTGTCATCACCACTCCATTACAAATTGGTCGGGGCTCGCATGCAGCCTCATCACGCCAGGCGATGAAGCCGCGGCGAGCCCCGGTTCAGGTCCTCAACGGCCGTACTCGTTTTGACCCTTGTTGCGCTCGCGCATCTGGCCTTCCCAGCTGGTCTTGTCGCCAGCCTTCCAGCCCGGCTCCGAGAAGCCGTTGACGGTCGAGCCGCTGTAGGCGGTGGCATCGACCTTGCGCTGGGTGGCGGTTTGGGGCTTTTCACCACAACCCGCCACCAACAGTGCGGTGCCAACGCCTACGGCTATCGCCCAGACAGCACCGGCCTTCATGCCTTGCTCCCCTCGGCGGGCTTGCCGCCACTGGGCTTGCCATAGGCCGTGCCCCAGCCCCAGACCTCCGAGCCCTTGCCGCGCTGCAGCACGCGGGTGCGGAAGATGTCGGCCACGACGTCGCCGTCGCCGCCCAACAGGGCCTTGGTCGAGCACATCTCGGCGCAGACGGGAAGCTTGCCTTCTGCCAGGCGGTTGCGGCCGTACTTTTCGTTTTCGGCTGCAGAACCGTTGGCCTCAGGGCCACCAGCGCAGAAGGTGCACTTGTCCATCTTGCCGCGCAGGCCGAAGGTGCCGTTGGTGGGGAACTGCGGCGCGCCGAAGGGGCATGCATAGCTGCAGTAGCCGCAGCCGATGCACACGTCCTTGTCGTGCAGCACCACACCGTCGTCGGTGCGGTAGAAGCAGTCCACCGGGCAAACGGCCATGCAGGGCGCATCACTGCAGTGCATGCAGGCCACCGAGATGCTGCGCTCCTGTCCGACCACGCCGTCGTTGAGCGTGACCACCCGGCGGCGGTTCACACCCCAGGGCACCTCATGCTCAGCCTTGCAGGCGGTGACGCAGCCGTTGCACTCGATGCAGCGCTCGGCGTCGCAAATGAATTTCATTCGTGCCATGTTGAGACTCCGAATTCCTTTCCTTAGGCAGCGCGCTCGACCTGGCAGACCGTGGTCTTGGTTTCCTGCATCATCGTGATGATGTCGTAACCATAGGTGGTGCCGGTGTT
>RGEP01000022.1 GCA_009918225.1 Betaproteobacteria bacterium
CCGAAGTCTGGGATGCCTTGAGCAGGCGTTTTGAAAGCCAACTCATTCGCACGGCTTTGGAGGTCACCAAGGGCCGACGGATTGAGGCTGCGCAGAAGTTGGGTATCGGCCGCAACACCATCACCCGCAAAATCCAAGACCTGGGCTTGGAGGACTGAAACCCGGGGCTGCGCTCAGGCTGACAAGGTCAGCACCACCGGCGCATGATCGCTCGGACGCTCTGCCTTGCGGGGTTCCTTGTCGATGTGGCAAGCCTCGACCATCGGCCTGAGCGCGGCGCTTACCAAGATGTGGTCGATGCGCAGGCCCTGGTTCTTGCGGAACGCCAGGTTGCGGTAATCCCACCAGGTCCAACTCTTGGGCGCCTGCTCAAACAGGCGGAAGGCGTCGTGCAGGCCCAGGCTGAGCAGGCCTTGAAAATGGGCGCGCTCCTCATCGGTGCAGTGGATCTGCCCCGCCCAGGCGACGGGATCGTGCACATCGCGGTCTTCCGGGGCGATGTTGAAGTCGCCCATGAGCACCAAGCGCGGGTGGCGCTCCAACTCCTGCCGCACCCAAGCGTGCAGGGCCTGCAGCCAACGCATCTTGTAGGCAAACTTGTCGCTGCCTGGCGCTTGCCCATTGGGGAAGTAGGCGCCGATCACGCGGGTGTCGCTGCCGCCTGACGCGCCCGGACTTGTGCGGGGCAGGGTGGCGGCAATCACGCGGGCCTGCTCATCTTCGAAGCCTGGAATGTTGCGCACCACCTCACAGGGCGCGGCCTGGGAAGCGGGCACCAGCAGGGCCACGCCGTTGTAGGTCTTTTGTCCAAACCAGACCGCTTGCCATCCCGCCTGCGCCAGTTCTGCTTGGGGGAACTTGTCATCGGTGAGCTTGGTTTCCTGCAGCACCAGCGCATCGACAGGATGCGCCGACAGCCACGCCAGGAGGTGCGGCAGGCGAACACCGAGGGAGTTCACATTCCAGGTAGCCAGCTTCATCAGGCTTGCTCAGCGGGTGGTGCGCTGCGGGGCTGGGCCTTGCGGTGTGCGGTGGGCTTCACAGATGCAAGGCTGCAGCCACCCCAATGAGCATCCCAACGGCCCCAGTGCCGAACATGCCCCACTCCAACCACTTGCGGCGGGTCAACAAGGCAATGGCCGCCAGGGCGATGGAGACTTGCAGCACGGTGGTCGCTTGCGCCCAGCGGTGGTGCTGGTGCATCTGTTGATCAGACTTCAAGTCCCATTCGCGAGACTGGGCCTCCAAGCCCTCAGCCACCGCCTTGATTTCGCTCTTTTCCCGCTCGTAGCGGTCAATCTTGGCCTGGTATTTGTCCCGGTCCGCAGCGCTGGGCGACAGGTCGCGCGAGATTTCGGACAGCGACTGCTTGGTGCTCTTGGCCTGGAAGTAGTTCCACTGGTTAGCCGCTTCGGTTTTCTTGATGGCCGCATTGTTCTTGAACATGCCCGCATTGGCCTGCGTGGCGCCACCGAGGTAGGCGAAGATGGCACCCACCGTGGCGATGATGGCCGTGAACAGGGCGATCTGGTTGGTCATGCGCTTGTTCGCCTCATCGCTGGAGTTGCCGTGATGACCGTGGTCGGCATGGCCGCTGCGAGCGTGCTCGAGCTCATGGTCATGGGGGCCGTGAACGTGGAAACCACCGGAAGACATGATTCAGACTCCTTGTTGATCGTGACGGTCGGCTACAGATGAGGCTCAAGCCTTCAGCCAAGCACCCACATCGTGGTGCAAAGCCTTCAGGTCGGCTGTCCGCGTATACATCATGTGCCCCGCATCGTAGTACCGATGCGTGAGCCGTGTGCGTACCTCGGTCGGAATATCGAGTTGGGCCAGGGACCAGTCGGTGGCGCTGTAGGGCGTTCCCAGGTCGTAACGCCCGCTGGCCACCAACACCTTCAGGTGCGGGTTGCGGCGCATGGCGCGCGCAAGATCGGGGGTGGTGCTGGCGAAGTGGTTGCCCTGCGCATCCCCTCGGTTCCAGTTCCACCCTTTGTTGACCTCGGCGTTGATGAGCTTGTACGGCGCACGCAGGTCGATCCCCAATTCTTGTGAGAAGTAGGCCTGGCCGGCCATGGCATACGGCCCACTGATGGATTCAATCCCGGGATCAAACTCCCAGGCGCGAGATCGGTTGGCGCCCATCGGCCCGGTCACACGGGACTCCAAGCGGCCCACGATGCGTCCCTGAGCTCGCAGGGCTTCGAAGAAGTAGAGCTGGTCGCTGATGCGCAGGTTGTGCTGTTCGATCAGATCGGGGGGCAGCCCGGTCAGCTCGCCCAGCCGTTTGGCCGTCTGTCGTCGGCCGTGATCCGACAGCCGCGCGCCCATGTGCAGCGCATGGAGATAGTCCCCTTGCGCGAAGTCCTCGGCGGCGGCGCGAGCAGCCTCAGGCGAGGTGCCCAGGCGTCCTTTGAGCAGGCCGTGGTACTGCGAGGTGTTGGCCATGGCGGGCAGAAACAGGGCGTAAGGCAGGTCATTGGCTGCGGTGAAGCGCAGCGTCTGCAGGTCCATGGCACAGGAGACCAGGATCAAGCCAGACAGGGCCACGCCACTGGCCTGCATCGAGTCGGCCAATGCAGCGCCTCGGGTGGTGCCGTAGCTTTCGCCGGCCAAGTAGATCGGCGAGTTCCAACGGCGGTGGCGGCTCAGCCACTGGCGCATCACGCCCGTGAGGGCTGCGACGTCGCCATCCACACTCAACACCTTTTTGCGTGCTTCGTCGTCGCGTGCCAGCGCCCAGCCCGTGTGTGGGGGGTCCAGGAACACCAAGTCGAACATGCCCAGCCAGGTCAGCGGGTTGTCCTGGACTTCATGCGGAGCGGCCGGTGCATAGCCGTCGTCTTGGATGACGACCCGCTTGGGCCCTAAAGCGCCCAGTTGCAGCCAAATGGAGGCCGACCCCGGTCCACCGTTGAAGGCAAAACACACCGGCCTTTGCGGTGCACCCGGCGGGCTTTGCACCTGGTAGGCCGTGCACATCACGGCGGCGATGGGGGGCTGACCGGTGGACGCCAGCTTGTCCTCAACCACCGGCAGGAACTCAGCGGTGCAGCGGTACTTCAGAGTGGATCGGGACGTCTTGACCTGCCCTTGACTGGTCCACGGGCCGGATTGAAGCAACTGGTCCAACGCAGCCGCGGCGCTGCCGTCGGCCGCGCTGGCCGCTGGTGCCGGTGCGTTCAGTGCCACGTCCGGCCGGGGCGTGGCTGGGATTGGTGCACCAGCGGCTGAGGTGTCGCGAGTGCGCGCGGACGACGGGGCGGTTCGGTGGGCCATGGTGTTGTGGGGCGCTCAGTGGCGCCGACGGTAGGTGGCAAAGACATAGGGCACCGGTGGGGAGGGGCCTTCGGCCTGGGGCAGGAGCCGCTGCACAAGTTCGAAAGCCTCGCGAGGCCACGCCGGGAAAAAGGCATCAGCCGGTACCTGGGCATCGATTTCGGTCAGCACCAGCTCATCGGCCCAGGGCAATGCCAAGGCGTAGATTTGCGCGCCGCCAATCACAAACACCTTCGGTGCATCAGACAGCGCCGCGAGCGCGGCTTCCAGCGAGGTGTGGACCTCAGCACCCGGGCAGGTCGTCTGGCCATCGCGGCTGATGACCACGTTGCGCCGCCCGGGCAGGGGGCGGAACCTGGGGGGCAGGCTGTCCCATGTCTTGCGGCCCATGACCACGGGGCAGCCCATGGTGACCCGTCGAAAGTGCTGGAGGTCCTCCGGAAGGTGCACCAGCAGTTGGCCTTTCAGGCCGATGCCGCCGTCTCGGGTGAGGGCCGCAATCAGGCTCAAGCAGGCTGGGCGACGCGTGGGCGCGGACATGCTCATGGCCGTGATTGTGCGCGCAGTGGCACCAGCGCGGCGGCGATGGCCACCATGACACACAGCGCAGCCGCCCAGTCTGTGGTGCGGGGCATCTCGCCCACGATGACGGTGGCGCTGAGCGTGCCCACCACGGGCACGGCCATGATGGAAAAGGCACTGGCCGAGGGCGGCAGCCGTTTGGCCATGCCGAACCAGATCACTTGCGCGTAGCCGTAGTTCAAGACGACGCCGTAGGCCAAGGACCACCACAGGCCGCTGCTGAAGGACCGGACATCCGGGAAGGGTTCGCTCAGCGGCGCGATGACCCAAAAGGCCACCGAGCCCAGGAGCATCATCCACACCGTCACGGTCTCCGTGGGCACGCCCAGTTGGCTGCGCCGCATCAGCACCGTTCCCAGGCCCCAGCACAGGGCGGCCGCCTGCATCCACAGCACCGCCACGGGTTGCCCGGCCAGCGCTTGGACTTCATGCGCAGCCAGCAGACCCACGGCGGCCGTTGCAGCGACCACCGAGATCAAGACCCGGCGGTTCAAGTGCTGTTCGCCCAGCAAGATGGCCACCAGCACGGTCCACACGGGCATGGTGAAGCCCAAAATGGCCGCACGGCCCGAGGGCAGGCCGCTCAGGCCGACGATGGAAAGCCCGTGCCATCCCAGGATGTTGGGCAGTGCCAGCCCCGCTACGGCGGCCCATCGGTCACGCGGGATGCGCAGGTTCACTCCGCGCCAGTGGAAAAAGGCGATCAGCGCCAGGGCGCCACCGCTCATGGTCCAGGCGCGAAACCAAAGGGGGCTGAGCTCTCGCAGGGAGAACTTCATCATGGGCCAGTTGACGCCCCACATCAGCGTCAACGCCACCAGCAGCACGAGATCACGCCCGGTCGGGCGCCAATGGGTCGTCACACCGTTGGACCTGCAGGCCGTGTGCCGCTGCCGTACCGCTATACCGCCACGGGCGCCTTGATCGCCGGATGGTGCTGGTAGTCGAGCACTTCGAAGTCCTCCAGCGTGTAGTCAAACAGGCTGGCCGGGTGGCGGCGGATGTGCAAGGTGGGATAGGGCAGGGGATCACGGCTGAGCTGCAGCTGCACCTGTTCCACATGGTTGTCGTAGATGTGGCAATCCCCACCGGTCCAGATGAAGTCACCCACATCCAGCTCACACTGTTGCGCCAACATATGGGTCAACAGCGCGTACGAGGCGATGTTGAAGGGCACGCCCAGGAAGATGTCGGCACTGCGCTGGTAGAGCTGGCAGCTGAGGGTGGCGCGGCCACCGGGGCTTGCTGCCGGCGCGACGTAGAACTGGAAGAAGGCGTGGCAGGGCATCAGGGCCATCTTGGGCAGATCGGCCACATTCCAGGCGCTGACGATGATGCGCCGCGAGTCTGGGTTCTGACGCAGCTGCTGCATCACCTGCTGGATCTGGTCGATATGGCCGCCATCAGGCGTGGGCCAGTTGCGCCATTGAACGCCGTATACCGGACCGAGGTCGCCATCCTCACGGGCCCACTCATCCCAGATGGTGCAGCCTCGCTCCTGCAGCCACTTCACATTGGAGTCGCCACGCAGGAACCACAGCAGCTCCAGGATGATGCTCTTGAGGTGCACCTTCTTGGTGGTCACCAGCGGAAACCCTTCGCGCAGATCAAAGCGCATCTGGTGACCAAAGACACTGCGGGTACCCGTGCCGGTGCGGTCCCCTTTGGCCACGCCATGCTCGAACACATGGCGCATGAAGTCTTCGTACTGGGAGCGAATGGGTCGAGGGCTCATGGGGTTGTGCAGCAGGGCGCGGGCGATGCTGATGCGTTGCCGCTGCCCCCCCGACAGGCGCACGCCGCGCTCGCCCAAAAAGCTCTGATAGCCCTCGGGCAAGGCCATGATGAAGTCATGCGCATGCGCAGCCATGGCGGCAGCCCTGACCTCGGCTTCGCTGGCATCAGGGCGGCCGTAGCGGATGTTCTCCAAGGCACTGGTGGAGAAGATGACGCTGTCCTGGGGCACGATGCCGATGCGGTGGCGCAAGGGTTTCAGTCCAGCCTGCCGGACATCCACGCCGTCCACACAAATGCGCCCGCTGCCCGCATCGTAATAGCGCAGCAGGAGTTGCAACACGGTGCTCTTACCTGCCCCACTGGGGCCTACCAAGGCAACGGTTTCGCCGGGGCGAATGTCCAGGCTCAGCCCGTGCAGGGCTGCGGTGTGCGGCCGAGAGGGATAGTGGAAGCTCACCGATTCAAAGCGCACAGCCGATCCCCCTTGTGTGGCCGGCAGATCAATCGTTTGTGCCGCTTGAGCCACGGGCGATCGGGTGGCCAGCAGCTCCATGAGGCGTTCGGTGGCGCCGGCAGCACGCAGCAAATCCCCGTAGACCTCGGACAAGACCGCCACACTGCTGATGAGGATGATGACGAAGACCACCGTCTGGCCGAGGTGGCCAGCGGTGATGCGGCCTTCGATCACGGACTGGGTACCCTGGTACAGGCCCCAGAGCAAGGCGCCAAAGGTGGCGGTGATGATGAACCCCACCAGCACCGACCGGATGCGGGTGCGCTTGCGTGCGGTCTCGAAGGCCGCCTCAGTAGCCGCTCGAAAGCGATCCGCTTCGCGCTGCTCCTGTCCAAAGCTTTGCACCACCGGCATGGCGTTGAGCACCTCGGCTGCGATGGCGCTGGTATCGGCCACGCGGTCTTGGCTGGCGCGGGAGAGCTTGCGCACGCGGCGTCCAAAGTACAGAGAGGGCAGCACCACCAGCACCAGCATGCCCAGCACCTGGGCCATGACCGCGGGGTTGGTGGCCACCAGCATGGCCAGTGCACCAAGGCCCATGACGGTGTTGCGCAAGCCCATGCTTAAAGAGGAGCCCACCACCGTCTGCACCAGGGTGGTGTCGGTGGTCAATCGGCTGATCACCTCACCGGTCTGAGTGGTTTCAAAGAACTCGGGGCTTTGCTCGACCACATGGGCGTAGACCGCACTGCGCAGGTCCGCCGTCACGCGTTCACCCAACCAGGTGACCATATAGAAGCGGGCCGCTGAAAACAGACCGAGTGCGGCCCCGACCGCAAACAGGGCACTGAAGTGGCCGCGCAGGTTCATCAACTGCTCGCCGGGATCGCCCGCCACCAAGCCTTGGTCAATGAGGCTCTTGAGGGCCACCGGAAAGGCCAGGGTGCTGGCTGCGGCCATCAACAGGAAGACCAGCGCCAAGCCGATTTGCAAGCGATAGGGCCGCAGGAAGGGCACCAGGCCGCTCAGCGATTGGGGGCTTTTGGCTTTGCGGCGTTCGCTGTCGGACATGGCTGGGAAACGGGGGTCAACTGCTCAGTGTAGTGGGTGGCGGCGAGCGGCGCCGCTAGGGCTCAAGGGCCTCAAAGGCTCAGCCGACCGGCATAGCCGGTCATCTCCAGGTAGCCCACGCCAAGTGCTTGTCCTTGCTCACCCAAAACGCGGCTGATGCCCTCCCAATAGACGGTCCCGGTCCGGGCTCGGTTGTCCAGTTCCTGGGCGTCGGCCAAGGCCTGCACCCGAAAGCGTCCCACCGGGGTTTGGATCATCCAGTCCACGGGGTACTGCGCGTTGGTGGCCGGGCTGCGCCACAGACGGCCTGGCTGCATCTGTACCTGCGTGGCGGCAAAGGGCCGTACGCCTTGGCCTGGCGCGCGCC
The DNA here is from genome assembly GCA_009918225.1 of Betaproteobacteria bacterium. Classification (GTDB taxonomy): domain Bacteria; phylum Pseudomonadota; class Gammaproteobacteria; order Burkholderiales; family Burkholderiaceae_C; genus RFTU01. Next base: position 7,494 of record RGEP01000022.1, read on the forward strand.
AAGACCCTCCGGCCCACAAGACCGTGCCATCGGCGCGGCGCAGCCGAAAGACCGTCAAGGCGCCTCCGCCCTCGAGGTTCAGCCCCATCCAGTCCCAGCCTACGGCTTCGGGGTCCAAAAGTGCCGAGCTCCATTCATGGTCCAGCCAAGCGACCCCCTCAACCGGCTGCGGCCGCCCTCGCAGGCGCAGCTGTCCACGGGCTTGAAGCTGGGGTTGGCTGTAGTAGGCGCTGGCATGGCCCGGCCTCGGGCTCTTGCGGCTGTAGCCTTGCTCGCCTTGCAGCAGCAGCGGTTGTGTGCTGTGCAGCTGCAGTTGCAAGCCGAAGCCCGCAGTGTCGTCGTGCCAAGCGCCGTCATAAACTGAGGCGTCCACAGGGCCCTGGCGGCGCAGGTGCCAGCTGCCCAGTTGCACCCCGGTGTCGTCCACGCGGGCGCTGGTCGCCGCGGCTGCATCGGGCTGGCCGTTCCATCGCGCCCAACGTTCGGCATGCAGCAGCTTGCCCGAGGCCACATCGGTCAGCGCTGCGTGCGCCAACAGCAGATGCTGGGCCCGCAGGCGGCTCGCGCCCTCGGCCGGGGCCTGCGACAAGTCGTTTCGGCTGCGAAAGAAGGTGATTTGAAATCCATACAAGGGGTCGCCTGCGGCCGAGCGTTGCAGCGCTCCGGTCACGTACCACCACTCGATGCGGGTACCGGGGTGCGCGCCAAAGTCACGCGGAAATCGCAGAGCTTGCCCCTCCCGGGGTTCGTCATCCCCAGGGCTGGAGGCGAGCGCCGGGTGGTTGAGCATGTGGGCCAAGCCCCATCCCGCCGCCCATTGCAGGCATCGCCGGCGCTCCGGTGTCTTGTTCCTCATCTCACCAGTCCTCTTTGACCGCACGAACGGCATCGGCCGACACCGCCGCACGCGCACTGATGGCCGCAGTGATGCTGCCTGCCACGACCACGGCTGCACAAAGTACCAACAGACGGGGCCAGGGCGCCACCCAGTCCATGGTCCAGTGAAAGCTCTGCGGGTTGACCACGTGTACCAGCACCGCACTGACGGCCAGGCCCAACAGCAGGCCCGCCACGGCGCCGGCGGCGGTCCAGGCGGCGCCCTCGGCTGCGACGATGGTCACGATCTGTCGGCGGGTAAGCCCCAAATGGGTCAACAGGCCGAACTCCTTGCGCCGTGCCAGCACTTGTGCCGAGAAGCTGGCGGCGATGCCAAAGAGCCCAATGCCAATGGCCAGCGCCTGGAGGTAATAGGTCACCGCAAAGCTGCGGTCAAAGATCCGCATGGACACGGCACGAATCTGTGAGGGGACTGCGAACTCGATCAGGGCCGAGTGTCCGACCAGGGCCCTTAGCGCGCTTTGCACCGGCTCCACGTCCGTATCGGCGCGCAGGCTGATGGCCAAGTCGTTGACGCGAAGGTCACCGCTGAGTCCTTGGTAGTCTCCCAGGTCGACGGCCACCGCACCAAACTGCCTTGCATAGTCGCGCCACACGCCCATCACGAAGACCCGCAGCACCACCGGCGTCTGTCCGCCGGCCAGGGGCAGTTCGAGAGTGGTGCCGGGCTTGGCTCCATAGAGCATGTCCATGGCCTCGGTCACATAGCCGGGGACCAGCTCAGGGCCATAAGTGGCCTTTGCTTCCTGCAGCGCCCGTTGCGGCAGCACGGGCCCGACCATGGGCAGCACCTGGTCTGCCCGTCGTCCCTGCAGGGCAGGCTCGTTCAAGGGCCGTGCCACCAAGCTGACCGCGGGCCGGGCGGGGTCCAGCACCACAGACCGTATACGGGCAGCCTCCACGCGCGCAACCCCCGCCAGCTCCGCGGCCGCCCGAACAAAGTCGGTGGGCAAAAAAGCCCCATCGCTCGCAGCGCTGCTGGTGGCCGTGCGGGCGTATAGGTCGGATGGAAGCACCTGCTCCAGCCACTGCGATACCCCTGTGCGGAAGCTGGCGACCATCACCGTCAGGGCCACGGCCAAGCTCAGGCTGGCCACCACACCGGCGACGGCCACGGTGGCCGCCTGTCGTTCATGTCGCGCGCGACCCAGGGCCAACATGGCGTGTACATCCTCACTCGGGTTCAGCCGTTGCAGCAGCAACTGCACCACCACCGGCACGCAGGCAATGCCACCCAGCAGCAAGCAGGCCACGCCCGCATAGGCGCCCAGGGCCAAGCCCTGCCAGGCAGGCAACATGGCCAATGCGGCCCCCAGGACCACCAATACGGGTCCAGTGGACGCCGGCAGACTGCGTTGTGGCGTGCCTCCCAGTCCCTTGAGGGCCTGGGCCACGGCCAAACCCTGAGCCTGCCGGGCCGGTGCCCAGCCGCCCAACAGTGCGGCCATCAGCCCCAAACCGGCGAAGACCATGGCGGCCGGCAGCGACAGCTTCAAACTTGGTGCGATGCCCGGGAAGTAGCCGCCTCCCAAGTCGCCCGCCAGCCAATGCAGAGCCCAAGCCGCTGCCCCGGCGCCCAGCATCAAACCCAAGAGGCTGCCGATCACGCCCAAGACCAAGGACTCTGACAGCACCAAGCCCAAGCGCTGCCGGCCTGATAGTCCCATCACCCCCAGCAGCGCCAGAGAGGGTGTGCGCTGGGCCACCGACAGCGCTTGCACGGAAAACACCAAGAATGCCCCCACAAACAGGGCCACCAGGGCCAAGACGGTGAGGTTGACGCGGTAGGCGCGCGAAGCGGTGGACACGCGTTGGGTCCCTTCGTCTGGGGCCTGCAGGCGTGCGCCTTGAGGCCACCAAGGCTGCGTGCGCCATTGCGCCTGCAGCGACTCCAAGTTCTGGCCGGGCTGCAGCCGCAGCTCCACTCGGCTGATACGACCGATGGCCTGGAATCGCTCTTGCACGCCTGCGATATCCATGACGGCCAAGGGCGCGCCACCGGCGGCTACCGTACCGCTCAATGTCAAGGCCTGAAGCTCCAGTCCAGCCTGGACCTTCAAGGTATGGCCCACGTTGACCTGCAAGGCTTGAAGGGCCGATGAATTGAGAAACAGCTTGCTCGGATCCAGAAAGCCGCTGCGTTGCAAGCCTTCGCCAGCCTGGCGAGGCAGCAGTTCAGGGGCCACAGCCCCAAGGGTCAAGGCGTCCACGCCCAGCACCTTCAAGGCCCGCCGCTGGCCTTGTGCATCCAGCGCATAGCTGTCCACGTCCAGCACTGGGCTGGCCGCCGCGACACCGTCTTGCAACTGCAGTGCATCCCAGACGCGGTCGTCGCAGAACTGGGGGCATTGCAGCGCGCCGTCGGACTGACCCGTTGCGCTGCGCACGGCCGAAGAGAACTCATGGAGTGCCGATTCGTTGATGAGGTGCACCGAGAAGGCCAGGGCCACGCCCAAGGCCACCGCCAGCAGGCCCACACCCTGCCGCCAGGGGTGCAGCCGCCATTCCCGCAGGCTCAGTTCCCACAAAAGGGTCCACAGCAGCCTCATGGTGTGGCCGGTGGCAGCGGGTCCATCAGGCCGGGCCAATGCCGGTTGCGCGCAGCTGCAGCACGCGGTCGGCTGCGCTGGCGGCGGCGCGGGAGTGGGTCACCAAGACGCAGGCCGCACGCAGGTCGTGCACCTGGCGGCGCAGCAAATCGATGATGCGCTCGGCCGTATCGGGGTCCAGGTTGCCGGTGGGCTCATCAGCCAGCAAGAGGGAAGGCCGGTGCACCAAGGCACGGGCCATGGCCACGCGCTGCAGTTGCCCACCCGACAGGGTTCGGGGCGCACGGGCCTCAAAGCCCTCCAGCCCCACAGCCTGCAGCATCGACTGCACTCGGGCCTCGCGCTCGCGGCGGGGCACTTCCAGAAGCATGAGGGGCAGGGCCACGTTTTGCGCCACGCTCAGATGGGGCAGCACATGGAAAGCCTGAAACACAAATCCCACCTCGCGACGCCTCCAGTGCGCCAACGCGGCTTCATCCAACTGCAAGACCGGCGTGTGGGCCAATTCGACCTGGCCTTCCTGCACCGTGTCCAGGCCGGCCAAGCCATTGAGCAGGGTGGACTTGCCCACGCCCGACTCGCCCAGAACCGCGACCAACTCGCCAGGGGCCACGGCGAAAGACACCCCGCGAAACACCCAGTCCTCGGCATATCGCTTGCCCAAACCGTGTACCTTCAGCATGGCACGCCTCCGTGCGCGGCGACCAGGCGCACCACTGCATCCGCCGTGGCGGGGTCCTGGGCATCCAGAACCTGCCGGCTGGGCATGCTGCGCAGCCAAGTCAGCTGGCGCTTGGCCAATTGGCGCGTGGCTGCCACACCGGTTTCGAGTACGGCCTGCCGAAGCGCTTGGCCCTGCAGCCCGGCCTCTAGGGCTTCCCAGGCCTGACGGTAGCCAACGCAGCGCATCGAGGGCAGATCAGGGTGGAGGTCTCCGCGCGCGCGCAGGGTCTGCATTTCATCCAAAAAACCCTCATCGAGCATGTAGTCAAAGCGCAAGGCGATGCGTTCATGCAGCCAGGCGCGCTCGCGCGGCTCCAGGCTGATGAGGGCGCATGGCTGCAGACCACCCGATGCGCTGGCCGCGGTGTGGAAGCTGGACAAGGGGCGCCCGGTTTGTCGCCACACTTCCAGTGCACGCTGGATGCGCTGGGCGTCATTGGGCTTGAGCCGCTCAGCTGTGATGGGGTCCACCACGCGAAGCTCCTCGTGAAGGGCAGGCCAGCCTCGGCTGCGCCCTTCGGCAATCAAGGCGTCTCGAACCGAAGGGTCGGTGCTGGGCATGGCGTCCAGGCCGTCCATGAGGGCCTTGAGGTACAGCATGGTGCCCCCAAGCAACAGCGGCAGGCGTCCGCGTGCGTTGATGTCACGAATCAATTGGCGGGCATCGCTGGCAAATCGCGCAGCCGAATACCGATCGGTCGGCTCCATCAGGTCGATCAGGTGATGCGGGATCTGCTCGCGCTGCCGCGCAGTGGGCTTGGCCGTGCCGATGTCCATTCCACGGTAAACCAAGGCAGAGTCAACGCTGACGATTTCCACCGCGAGCTTGTGCGCCACCATGAGGCCGATACCGCTTTTGCCACTGGCGGTGGGGCCCACCAAACCGACCCACCGGTTCAAGGGATCCTCCTCGGGAGCGCGGGCAAGTGGCTCAGGCGAAGCGCTCATGCGGACCCAAATACCGCCATTGGCCAGGCGGCAGCTGGCCCAACACCACACTGCCAATGCGAACCCGCTTGAGGCCCAAGACGTCCAGGCCCACCAACTCGCACATGCGGCGAATCTGGCGCTTACGCCCCTCGCGCAGCACAAAGCGCAACTGGTCTTCGTTCTGCCAGCTCACCTTGGCAGGCTTGAGCCGCACACCGTCTAGGCTCAGACCCTGCTGCAACCGCGCCAATCCCTCGGCGGGCAAACGCCCACCACCGCGAAAGGCCACACGGACCAAGTATTCCTTCTCGACCAGTGAATCCTCGCCAATCAACTGCTTGGCCACACGCCCGTCCTGAGTGAGCACCAGCAAGCCAGTGGAGTCGATATCCAGGCGTCCTGCAGGAGCCAGGTGGCGCAGATGACCCGGATGAAAGCGCAGGGGGCCCCGGTCTTCAGGCCACCGGTTTTGGGCCTGGACCAAAGAGACTGCCGGCGGGTAGCCGTCCTCGGCCTGCCCGCTGACAAATCCGATGGGCTTGTGCAGCAACACGGTGACCCGTTGGGCCTGTTGCTGCCTCGCAGCGGGGTCTACTTCGATGCGCGCATCGGGCTTCACCCGTTGACCCAGGACGGCCATTTGGCCGTTGACCTTGACCCAACCGGCTTCAATCCATTCGTCGGCTTCGCGTCGCGAAGCCAAGCCCAGCGCGGTCATGCGCTTGGACAGTCGCTCGCCGTCAGGGTGGGGGGCAGCAGGCGCGCCAGGCGGCGGTTTAATCATGATGGGTCAGCGTCCCCGCAAAAAAAGCTGGTCCAGTTCCCGCAGGCTGATGGGGCGCCAGGTCGGCCGGCCGTGGTTGCACTGGTCCGAGCGCTCGGTGCGTTCCATATCTCGCAACAAGGCGTTCATCTCCGGGTGGGTCAGCGCACGGTTGGCACGCACGGCGCCGTGGCAGGCCATGGAGGCCAGAAGATCGTCGCGGGTGCGGCTCACCGTGCGGCTGGCTCCCCATTGCGCCAGGTCGGCCAGCACGCTGCGCGCCAAGGCCACGGGGTCGGCCTGGGGCAGCGCTGCAGGCCGGCTGCGCACGGCCAGGGTGGAGGGCCCCAAAGGAGAGAGGTCCAGCCCCAGTTGCTCCAGGTCGCTCGCATGGTCTTGTGCCGTGGCCATCTCGGTGGGCGTGGCGGCAAAGCTGGCGGGAATGAGCAGCACCTGCGCGGCCAAGGCCCCACCGCGCGCAGCGTCGTCCGCCTTGAGCTTTTCATAGACGATGCGTTCGTGTGCGGCGTGCATGTCCACCACCACCAGGCCCTGGCGGTTTTGCGCCAGGATGTACACCCCGTGCAGCTGCGCCAGTGCCCGGCCCAGTGGCCAATCTTCCTCCTGTGCGTCGGGGGCAGTACCCCTCGGACCTTCGAGACTCTGGGGGTTCGCGCCCTGCCCGACATTCTCGACATTCCCAGGGTTCCCGACATTCGCAACGTTTGCGGTATTGGCAACATCGGCCGGCCCTGCCGGGCTGTACAAGGCTCGTGCGTTTTGCAGGACCAAGCGTCGGTTGCCAGGCACCACTCGAGAGGTTCAGCGGGGCATGGTGGCCTGTACCCTGCGCCGCACGCGGAGCCGACAACGCCGACTCCAAGGCCTGCTGCACCACTTGGTGCACCGCACGTCCGTCGCGAAACCGCACCTCCGTCTTGGCCGGGTGTACGTTCACATCCACCAGGTCTGGCGGGATTTCCAGAAACAGCACGCAGGACGGTTGTCGTTGGCCGTGCAGCACATCTTCGTAGGCTGCCCGCAGCGCATGGCTGATGAGTTTGTCCCGCACATAGCGGCCGTTGACGAAGACGTGCTGCTGGTCGGCACGGGCGCGGGCCACATCCGGCAATCCGGCGCGCCCGGTCAAGCGGGCGGGTCCAGCTTCGGCCTGAACGGGCAGGCTGGCCCCGTAAAACTCTTCTCCAAGAACCTCGCGGATGCGGCGCTGGCGAGCAGCCTGGCTCGTGGCCGACTCTTCGATCAGCGGGGGTACCCGCCACTGTTGAAGCAACTTGCCTTCGTG
>RGEP01000211.1 GCA_009918225.1 Betaproteobacteria bacterium
CGGGTCTGCGCCAGCATGAAGCCGCGGATGGGTTTTTCAGCGGCGGCCAGCGCCTGCTGAGCACTGATCTTGTTATCCATGTAGGGCACTGCAGCGTCTTGGTAGACCGACGTGAGCACCGGCGACATGATGAACAGCGAGAGGAACAGGGCCAGGCCCACGAGCACCGTGTTGGGCGGTGTTTGGCCCGTGCCCAGGGCTTGGCGCAGCAGCGACAACACGACGATGATCCGCACGAACGAGGTCATCATCAGCAGCAACGAGGGCAACAGCGTCAGCGCCGTCATCAGCGCCAAGAGCTGCAGCGTCAGGCTGTACTGGGTCCCACCCGACGTGGTCTTCACGTTGACCATGGGGATGCCCTGCTGGGCAGCGGCCAGCAGCGGCAAGGCGCACACCACCGCCGTCAGGATGCGCGGCAGCCATCGCAGGATTCGATCGCTCAGGGTCATGCGCCCTGCTCCCGCGCGCCGGCGCTTGCTGGATTGACAGACACAGGCGAACCCGTGGCGCCCCATGATGCAGCCCGGCTGGCGTCGGCGCTGGTCTCAACGCGGTCGAGCAAGGTGAAGCCATTGGGCGTGATGCCCACCAAGACCTCGCGGTTGTCTACACGCAGCAGGGCCAGCTTCTGGCGGGGCCCCACGCTCAGCGCTTCCACCACGCTCAGACGCCGGGCGACGGGGCGCAAGCCCTGCAAACCCTTGATGCCTTGCATACGGCGCAGCAACCACAGCACCGCCACCAGCAGCACGATCACCAGCACGAAGTTGCCCGTCAGGGCCACCCAGTCCAGTGATGCAGCGGTCGGCGCGGCGTTCATGGTGCTCAGAGCCCCTTCATCCGCTCGGCTGCCGGTGCCACACGGGTCAGGCGCACGCCGTAGCGCTCACCCACCAGCACGATCTCACCCTGTGCGATCACGGTTTCATTGATCAAGAGGTCCAGCGGCTCACCGGCCAGGCGGTCCAGTTCCACCACGCTGCCCTGGGTCAGGCGCAGCAGGTCCTTGATCTTGATTTGCGCGCGGCCCACTTCGATGGCGACGGTCACCGCGACGTTTTGAATCATCTCGCGGTTGATCTGGCGCAGTTCATCGGGGCTTTGCTCAGCCACGGCGTCGGTGTTGGGGGTGCTCATAGAGGCTCCTGTGGGTGCGGATGGGGTGGGCGCAAATACCGGTCAAATCTGACCGGGCTTGAGTGCGCGGCGAATCTGCACCGCGGTTTGGGTACCCAGGGTGCCCACGGTGGCGTGGTAAGCCGGTACCTTGTTGACGGTCAGGGTGGCCATATCGGGCTTGCGGAAGAAGAAGGTGTCGCCCGGGGCGAGGCTTTCCAGCTGCTGAAGGCTCAGTTCGAGCTTGCCCATCGTGCCGCGAACCTCCACGGTGGAATCCCCCAGGGCGTCCTTGAGCTCTTCGCGCCAGGTCTTGTCCGACTCTTCGTTGCCATCGCCTGTCTGCACTCGGCTGCGCAACAGCTCGCGCACCGGCTTCAAAGACGCATACGGGTAGACCACATCGATGAAGCTCTTGGCCTCGGTGCCTTCGGTCTCAAAACGGTTGAGCACCACCAGATCAGACTCGTCTGCGATCTGCGCGAACTGCGGGTTGATTTCCGAGCTCACCACCTCGAATTCCATGGGCATCAGGGGCGACCAGGCTTCGCGCAGCGAGCGGAACAGAATGTCCAGAATCAGCTTGATGATCCGGCTTTCTGTGGGCGTGAAAAGCCGGCCCGGCGGCAGTTGAACCACGGTCTTGCCAAAGCCGCCGAAGAAGCTGTCCAGCGAGGAAAAGATCATCCCCGGCTCGATCACCACGGTGGAGTAACCGCGCAAGGCCTTGACCCGAACCACGTTGACGGACAGCGGCGGCGCCAGGTCTTGCAAATAGGTGCCGAATTTCAGAATGCGTGCATGAGTCGGGTTGATGCGGGGGCTGGTGCGCAGCACCTCAAGCATGCCCAGGCGAAACAAACGGATGAACCGCTCGTTGATCATGTCGATCGAGGCCAGATTGACCCCGAGGCTGCTGTCCTCGCTGGCCAGGTCGTGCTTGCGCACGCGGGCACCGGTGTTGAAACCGGTGTCCACGGCGACCGAGCCGTCGGCCACGCCCTCCGCCAAAGCTTCCAGCTCGGCTTCGGACAACAAGTTTCCGCTGGGAGCGCTCATGCCCGCCCTTATTGCACGATGAAGCTGGTGAAGTGGATGGCGTCAATGCCGCCGAAGTCTTCGTACTGCGTGAGCACGCGGTTGGCTTCGTCCTTGAGCTTCTCGGCCAACTCCTTGCGGAACTCGGGTCGGTTCACATCCGCCTCGGTGTACTGGCGCATCACGTCCAGCAGCGCACCGCGAACCGCGAACTCGTGCTTCTCGATGTTCTTGAAGACCCGCTCGTCGTAGCTGGTCATGAAGGCGATCTGGATCTGCATGACCTTACGGGTACCCGTGAGGTTGCTCAGCAGCTCCTTTTCCATCTGCTTGTAGGTGTACTCAAAGCGAACCAGTTCGGGCGAATTCTTTTTCACCCGCTCAGGCTTGGCGTCTTTGGCAGCTTTGCCGTCTTTTCCACCCTTGCCGTCCTTGCCGTCCTTGCCGGCAGCCGCATCACCGTCTTTGGCAGCGGCTTCAGCGCCTTCGAGCTCTTCCTCGGCCGATGCCACGGCCTTCTTGTTGAAGAAGCCGCTGAAAAACAGCGTGGCGCCCACGGTGCCGCCCATGAGCAGCAGCACGACCAGCACCAGCAGCAAAATCTTGAGGATCGGTTTTTTGGGCTTCTCTTCGACTTCAGTCTCTTCGGCGGTGGCCATGTGGGGACCTCATCAGGTGGACTAGATCAGAATATCCACCGCACCCGGCCGGGTCCCCCGCCCTGGTCGATCTGATTCGACTGGGGCCGAGGCCTGGGCCGTTTGCTCGTCGCTTGCCTCATCGTTCAAGGCCAGCGCCGCAGGATTATCCGGCTGTCCAGGTGTCGGATTCCCGCGATCGCGGTCGCTCCAACCCCCAGACACCCACACAGAAGCAAGGTCCATGCCCGACGCGCCGACAGCCTCCCGCAGGCGCGGCAAGTTGTCTTGGATCAGGGCTTGGGTTTGGCCGTGGGCCACCTGAAATTGGGCATCGATGCGCTGTCCGCGCATCTGCAGGTCAATGTCGATGGGCCCCAAATGCTGGGGCGCAACGGTCAAGCGGATCTGCCACTCGCCTTTGTCGATCTGGGCCAGCAGGCGGGACGCCAGGGCCTCGCCCAGGCGCTTGCTCAGGGCCTCGTGGCCCTGCTCCAGGTGGGCGCGCAGGTCCAGAGGCTGGGCGTCCACCGGCCGGCTGGAATGCTCAGGCTTGTGCGCGGTTGCGGGCATGTCCGAGGCCGCCATGACGGTCGGTGCCGTGGATGCCGAAGCACCCTGCACCCCGGGCGCCGTGGCCTGCACGTCTGCCGGGGCTGGCGACGCGCCATCGAGGCTCATCGCAGCAGCGCCCAGCCGTTGGGAATCTGCCGCAGTAACCGCACTGCCAGCCGCGCCTACGCCACCCCGCGCCTGCAACGCCAGCCAGGCGGAAGTGGCCACGGCCGGAGCACCGGCGGATGGGCCCCACACACCGCCCAAGCGCCCAGCGTCGCCCGATGTCAGGGCAGCGCTCACGGGGTTGCGCGTGACCCGAACGCGCCCGCCATCGCCT
>RGEP01000212.1 GCA_009918225.1 Betaproteobacteria bacterium
TAGAGGGCAGGGTTGTGCACCTGGGGATCCCAGGGGCGGTCACCGTTGAAGCGCACATCAGCGGCGTGGGTGATGGCGGCAAGGGTGGCGGGAATGGGCATGGGCTCGTTGATGGTCAGCACACCAAACCCGATTGCCATGGCCCTTTCAGCCTGAGCTCAGGATCTGCGGCACAACTAAGCCAATGGCACCCCATTGCTGCGCAACGGCAAAAAGCGCCGATCAGCCCTGGGCGAGCAAACGCAGCTTCGACAACAGAAACCCCAGGATCGTGGTGCGCTTGGTCATCACATCAGCCTGCAGATCCATGCCGATGCGCAAGGAGCAGCGCTCCCCCCCCTGGCTCAGATCACGGCGATCCGGCTGAATCGTGAGCTCGTAATACGGCCCACCCACGGCGTCGGGCGCACCGGCAGAGCCTTGTTGGGGGCTGGTGTCTGCGGCCACGTGCTTGATGCGTCCGGTCAGCAAGCCGAAGCGCGAGAAAGGACAGGCACCGACCCGCAGGTACGCCTTCTGCATGGGGCGCAGGGTGGCCACATCCTTGGCGGGCACCAAAGCCTTGATCAACAGCGGCGCCTGGCTGGGGGCCAATTCGGCGATCACATCACCGGCATTCACCACCTGGCCCACATGATTGAGGCTGGTGCGCACCACCGTGGCGGCCACGGGGGATCGCACGGCCGTATTCACCAACAGGCGTTTGACATCAGCCAATTCCGTGCCGAGGGCCAGCGATTGACGCGCCTGCTCGGCGAGCTGGGATTGCAACCCATTGCGCTGCTGAAACAGACGGGCCCGCTCCACGAGCAATTTGGCCTGTTGCTGGGCCACGCCAAAGCGGGCTTGGCGCAACTCATTGCTCATGATCAAGAAATTGGCCGCCTTCTCCTGGCTGAGCAATTGCGGAACAGCGCCCACCTTGGCCAGCTCGCGGTAACGGCTCATTTCCACATTGGCAAAGCGGAGGCTGGCGTTGGCCTTGGCCACATCGCCACGGCTCATGTCGATCTGCGCCCGATTCAACAATTGGTTCGACAACAGCTCAGCCTGCAACTGCTGCTCCTGCGCCAGCGTCTGTGAACGCTGGGTCTGAACCTGAAGGAGCTCCTGTTCCAGCTGCTGGCGGCGGCCCTCCAGGTGCTTGCGATCCAGAATCGCGAGGATCTGATTGGCCGCAACGGTCTGATTCGAGCGGATCAAAACGCGGGCGACACGGCCGGGTTGGTCGGTCTGGATCAGGGTGTTGTCGCCGCTGGGACGCACCACCCCCTTGGCACGAACGGTTTGCTCAAACGGCAGCAGACCGCTGGCCACAAGAATGGCGCCACAGGCGATCAGCACGCGCTGACCAATGGTGCGGGCCCAGGGCCCCGGCGGTGGCAGGAATTGATCGGCTTCAGCGGGAACCAGCGCCCCGGGATTGGCCTTCACGATTGAGTGATCCATCAGCTGGCCACCAGGAAGGGGGAGACGTGGCGGTTCGAGCGCAGCTGGGCAGGGTGGTTCTGAACCTTCACCTGGCCGGCCTCGAGGTAGACGATCCAATCGGCCCTCAGAATCATCGAGGGGCGATGGCTGATGAACACGGTGGTTTGCCCCTTGCGCAGGCTGAGCAACTGATCCAACAGGCGGTTCTCCAACACGGGATCCAGCGCTGAGGTGGATTCATCCAAAATCAGGATCGGCGGCCGCGTCAGCAATGCCCTGGCAATGGCCAGGCGCTGGCGCTGACCACCGGAGAGGTTGGCGCCAAACTCGCCAACCACGGTTTGATAGCCCTCCGGGAGATCGCGGATGAACTCATCGGCCAGGCTGATGCGGCAAGCCTCAACAATCTGGTCAAACGTCGCGTCGGGATGGGCAAAGCGGAAGTTGTCGCAGATGGAGCGGTTGAACAGCACCGATTCCTGGGGCACCAACACCACCTGCTTGCGGAGGTTGTTGATGTCCAGGTCGCGGCCGCTGTAGGGGCCATAGAGGATGGAGCCCGACTGGGGCTGATCAATCCCAGCAACGAGCCGCATCAGGGTGCTTTTGCCACAGCCCGATTCACCAATGATCGCGGTGGTGATGCCCCCAGGGATATGCAGGCTGAAGCGATCCAGGAGCTCGCGCCGGCCGGGGTGATGGAAGCTGATCTTGTCACAGATGATGTCGGCATCGTTTGGCAACTCCACCGAATGAATGCCCGCATGAATCTGTTGTTCAGGGGGCTCTGAAAGCACTTCCGACATGCGTTTGAGCACCACATCGGCACGCAGAAATTCCTGGCTCACCGCGGCAATACCGGTGAGAAAGGCCAGCACATTGGCCCCCATGCCGTTGAACGCCAACAACTGGCCGATGCTGAGTTGCTGTTGAATCACGAATGAACTGCCGTACCAGAGCAGGGCGAGCCCCGAGAGGCTCCCCAGCAAGGTGGTGAGGGTTGATTCCTTCAGGTCAAGCCGAAGTGACAACCACGAGAGGTGGGTGAGCTTGCCGATGTTGCGCTGGTATTCCTGCCAAGCCTGGGAGGTGGCATCGCTGCACTTCAGCACGCTCATGCCGCGGAACAGTTCCACCAGATGGCCCTGGTTGTCGGCCCCCTTGGCCAACAGGTTGCGGGCCAGCTGGGCCTGGGCCGGCAGGAACACCAAGTTGGCGACAATCACCACCAGATAACAAGCCAGGGCTGCGAGGGTGAGCCAGGCGTTGTAGGTCAACATGAACAGCAGCGACACCAACGCAATGCAGAGCTGGCTGGGAAGGGCCAACACCACATCGGTCATCAAGGAATTGAGATGCTGGATGTCGCTGATCCGGCTGACCACTTCACCGCTGCGACGGTTTTCGAAGTAGCGCAGGGGCAGGGCCAACAGGCGGTGGCCATAGTGCATGGTCATCTGCAGCTGCAATTTCTGGGCGAAGTAGCCCACCATGTGGCCCTGCAGAAAAGACAACAGCCCCCGCAAGACAAACAACAGCATCAGGGCCAGGCTCAAGCTGGCCAGCAGGCTGGAATCACCACGAATGAGCACATCGTCGGTGAGGATCTGCATCAGCAGCGGCATGCTCAACCCCAACAGGCCGATCACACTGTTGAGGGCAATGGCTTGCGTGAGCAGTGGTCTGAACGGCGTCAGAAACTGCCGGAAGACATGCAGCCCCGTCTGGGGAGCATGCTCCGAGCGATTGAAGCGGGCCGGATCGGGTTCCAGCACCAGCACCACGCAATCGGTCCAACCCTTGAGGAAGGTCTGATGATCCAACTCCACCAGGCCAATGGCCGGGTCAGCAACCACCAGCAGATCCCCCTTGCTGGCGTGCAACACCACCCAGTGGTTGCCCTGCCAATGGCAAATCAATGGCAGAGGCACCTGATCGAGCTGATCAATCAACTGCGGATCAGCCTTCGCCGCCTGGGCGCGAAACCCGAGGGACTCCGCCCCGCGGCGCAATCCCAACAACGTGGTGCCATTGCCGGTGGTGCCGACGACATCACGCACATGACTTAAGGCGTAATGGGCCCCATAGCGGGCAGCCACGGTGGCCATGCAGGCGGCACCACAATCCTCTTCGTCAAATTGCCGAACACAGGGATAGATGCGGGTACCGCCAGAGACGGCACGCCGCACCTGCTGGATCAGGGGGTCGAAAAGGGTTGTGATCGACCGGC
>RGEP01000213.1 GCA_009918225.1 Betaproteobacteria bacterium
GTTATAGATCACCGCGTCGGCCACGGCTCGCCGCTGCGCGCGGGTCGCTTGGGTGTGCATGATGCTTTGAACATCCGCCGCCGACAGGCCCGATCGGGCCATGACCCGGGCCACTTGGGTCGATTCCAGGCAATCGACCACCACGATACGGTCCACCCGAGCCCGCCAGGCCGGGGACTCGGCCAGCAAGGGCACATCGAACACCACCGACCGACCCGCCCAAGCCTGCATGAAGGCTTCACGGCGCTCCGCGATCATGGGGTGCAGGATGGACTCCAGGCGCTCGCGCTGCTGCGCATCCTGAAACACCCGCTCGCGCATGGCGGCGCGGTCTAACGAGCCGTCGGGGGCCACCACGCCGGCCCCAAAAGCCTGCGCAATCAAGGGCATGGCCGCACCGTGTGCGGCGGTGAGTTCCCGCGAGACCGCGTCGGCGTCGAAACGCCCCGCGCCGCAGGCTTCCAGAAAAGCCGCCACCGTGCTTTTGCCTGAACCCACGCCCCCGGTCAGCCCCAGCTTCATCAACCGCCCATCCCCTTGGCCCAATCGCTCAGCCCCCCGTAGGCCACCACCACGGCCGCGAAGGCCAGGAAGGGGCCAAAGGGCACAAAGCGCCCCTCCCGCAGGGTACCGCGAGATTTCATCACCAGGCCCACCACCGCCCCCAGGGCAGAGGCTGTGAACACCAGCGGCAGCAGGGCCACCGGCCCCAGCCAAGCCCCCAGTGCAGCCAGCAGCTTGAAGTCTCCTGCGCCCATGGCCTCTTGGTGTGTAACGCGCTCGAACACCCACACCACCGCCCACAAGCCCCCGTAGCCCCAGACCGCACCCCACAGGGCATCAGACAGTGGCAGCGTCCAGCCCAAGGCTGCCGCCACCAGGCCCGACCACAGCAAGGGCAGGGTGAGCGCATCGGGCAGCCAGGTGGTGTCCCAGTCGATCAGGGCCAGGGCCAAGAGCGCGGCGGCCCAGGTGCCCCACAGCAGCGCAGCCGGCTCAAAGCCGAAGCGCCAGCCCATCCCGCAATACAGCAGCCCGGTGATGGTCTCCACCAGGGGCACCCTTCCCGGGATGGCCATGCCACAAGCGGCGCACCGCCCGCGCAGGCGCAACCAGCCCAGCACCGGCAGGTTTTCATGCCAGGCCAGCACATGGCCACAGCCGGGGCAATGAGAGCGCGGCCGTGACAGGCTCAAGGCAGGCAGCCCTTGAAGGCGGTCGTGCAGTTCTTTGGCCACGTCCAGCCGCCGCTGTCGGGCTTCATCGGTTTCTGACCATTCCGACAGGCTCTGGCCCTCGTGCAACTGACCCGCGGCTTCCCACCACCAGCCGCGCGCCATCATCAGGGGCAGACGGCGCACGAGCACATTGACGAAGCTGCCGATGCACAAGCCCACCAACAGCAGCCCCCAGGGGCTCCACAAGGCCGATAACCAGACCATCAAGCTGCTGGTTTGCATCATGCTGACACGACGGCGCCCAGCTGGAAGATCGGCAAATACAAGGCCACCACAATGGCGCCGATGACCGCGCCCAGGATCACGATGATCACGGGTTCCAAAAGCTTGGACAGGCCCTTGACCCCTTCGTCGACGTCGGCCTCCAGCAGCTCTGCAGTCTTGCCCAGCAGGGTGTCGATGGAGCCGCTCTCTTCGCCCACCTGCGTCATCTGCACCACCATGGGCGCAAACACGCCAGCAGCCTGCATGGCTTGGGATAGGCGCTGACCCGTCGACACCTCGCGCTGCAATTGCCGCGTGGCGTCTTCAAACACGCGGTTGCCCGCGGCCGCGGCCACGCTGCCCAGGGCGTCCACCAGGGGAATGCCCGCGCCAACCAAGGTCGACAAGGTGCGCGTCCAGCGCGCAAGCAAGGCGTTCTCGATCAGCGGGCCGACCAGCGGCAGGTGCAACAGCGCGGCGTCTGCCAGACGCTGCAGAGCCTGGAAGCGGCGCAGCATCCACCGAGCCAAGCCGATGCCAGCAGCCAAGGCCAGCAGGGCCGGCCACCAAGCGGCCACCAGGGTTTGAGAAGCCGCCACCACCATTCGGGTGGGCCAGGGCAGTTCGGCGCCGAAAGAGGCGAAGACGGATTCGAAAGTCGGCACCACCATGCCCAAGATGAGGGCCACCACCGCACCGGCCACCAACATCACCACCGCGGGGTACAGGAGCGCCGCGCGGATCTGCCGGCGAAGGGCGCAGGCCTTTTCTTCATGCAAGGCCAGGCCCTCCAGCGCGGGGCCCATCAGACCGGCCGATTCGCCCACCGCCACCATCTGGCGGTACAGCGCGGGAAAACTTTGCGGGTGCCTGGCCATCGCACTGGACAGCTGCTGCCCCGTGGCCACGGCCTGGCGCAACTGCTGGGCCAAGCGTTGCACCACCGGGCTGGCCTGCCCGCGCGCCATGAGGTCCAGGCTTTGCAGCAGGGGCAGGCTGGCCCGCGTCAAGGTGGCCAACTGCCGTGTGAACACGGCGCGTTCGGCGTGCGACAAAGCCGGCTGGCCGGCCGCGCGCACGGGGCGCAGCCGCGTCAGGAATATCCCCTGGCGCCGCAGCTGGGCCTGCACCAGGGATGCGCCCGGGGCCATGAGTTCCCCTCGCAGGGATTGGCCATGGCGGTCGCGGCCTTCCCATGCGAACAGGTGTTCGAGCGGGGCTTGGGGTGTGGCGGCGGGCATGGGCAAAACGGCGTGCCAGGCAGGTGACCGTGGGGGGCTGCTCAGGATACCGGAGCGCGCTCCAGCCGAGCCGCTTGCACCCCCGCCTGGGTGAGCAAGCTCGCCCCTTGCTCCTTCAAAACGCTGTATTCGATTCGGCGCGCTTCGGCGATGGGGTCCTCAAGCCCGGGTCTGGGCTGCGCGGTCAACGGCTCGCCAAAGGCAGCCGGGCAGGCCGGGTGCATCATCAGCACATCACCCGCGTGAGCCTGCGCCAGCCAGTGTTGCAGCCGGCGGCGGTAGGCCTGGGCATCGGCATCAAAGCCATACACCCCCAACAAGGCGCCGTTGAGCGTGAACCCGGCCTGGCGCGCCATGCGCTCGAAGCTGCGCGCCCCCAGGGCTTCGATCACCCACTGTTTCAAGCCCACGCCGCCAGGCCCGCGCCGTGCGCGCGTCAGGCGCAGCCAAGGCCGCCGGGGCTGAGCGCCATAACGGCGGCTGAGCTCGGCCAGCAGCAGCTCGCGCACCTGGGGCAGTTGGTGCACATGCTGGTGACCGTCCACATAGTCGGGCGCTTCGCCCCACTCCGCTTCAAAGGCGTCGAGCTGGCTGCACACCGCACGCTTCAGCCACTGTGGGTTCAAGGCGTGCACCACGGCCCGCCCGATCACGGCGCGCAAGGGCAGGGCCGCATCGGGTGCGGCCTCGAAGGTTTCGGTGAGGTTCAGGTGCAGGCCCACATCCAGGCGGCCGCGGCGCTCGCCCTTCAGGTGTGTGGCGCCCTCGCGCCATGCCGGCCCCTGGCTCATGCAACTGGTGGCGCTCACCACGCCCGCATCCACCAGGTTCAGCACCGCCTGGTTCACCTCCAGGTTCAGGCCGAAGTCGTCCACACACAGGACCACCCGCTTCACGGCCGCTCCTTGGTCTCAGCCAGTGGCTGGGCCCACCACAACTGGCGCTCGTGGTGCACGCCCAGGTCTTCCACCAAGCG
>RGEP01000214.1 GCA_009918225.1 Betaproteobacteria bacterium
CGCTGGTGGTGCCCAATATCGGCAACTACAGCGTGCGCGACCTGGGTTTGATGCGCCGCGTTTGATGGCCGACGCTGCTGACAAGGCGCTGCAAGCCGTGCCGGCGGCCCCGCCTGGCGGGCCCGCGGACTTCGGTCCTGTTCGCGCTTCAGACGCAGCAGCTGTTCACGCCTCCGTGCTCGGCGCGGTGGCGGGCGCCGTGGTGCTGGCCGGCTGCGCCACCTCGCCCACAGGCCTCGGGGGTTTAGCTGCCCCGCAATCGGGCCAGGCGGCTGCCCTGACGCCCGCACAAGCCTCGCGCTTTCTGGCCCAGGCGGCCTTTGGGGCCACGCCGGAGTCCATCGCCCGGGTACAGGCCATCGGCCCCGCCGCCTGGATCGATGAGCAAATGGCGCTGCCGCGGTCCCAGGGCCATGTGGACTGGCTGCATGAGAACGACTACGCGCACGAGCGGTTTCGCAACACGGTGCAGGGCACGGAAAACACCCTGTGGCGCAAGCTGATCGGCTCGCCCGATGCCTTGCGCCAGCGGGTCACCTGGGCCCTGTCGGAAATCTTCGTCATCTCCATTCCCGGCCTGCCGGTGGCTTGGCGCCCCTTCGTGGCGGCGCACTACATGGACCTGCTGGAGGCCCATGCCTTTGGCCGCTACCGCGAGCTGTTGGGCGCGGTCACCTTGTCGCCGGCCATGGGCGTGTACCTGAACATGCGCGGCAACCGCAAGGCCGATCCGGCGACCGGACGGCTGCCCGATGAGAACTATGCACGCGAGGTGCTGCAGTTGTTTTCCATCGGCTTGCTGGAGCTGCGGCCCGATGGCCGCCTGCGCACCGATTGGCGCGGCCGGCCCATCGAAACCTACAACCAGGAGACCGTGGCGGGGCTGGCGCGGGTGTTCACCGGCTGGAACCTGGACCGTTTTGACCGCAACCGCCAGGACTGGGCCTGCCGCCCCATGGCCTTCAACCGCGCGCAGCATGAGCCCGGTGAGAAGCGTTTTTTGGGGCACACGATCGCAGCGGGCACCCCTGGCCCGCAGGCCTTGGAAGAGGCGCTGGATGTGATCGCGGCCCACCCCAATGTCGGGCCTTTCATCGGCCGCCAGCTGATCCAGCGCCTGGTCACCAGCAACCCCAGCCCGGCCTATGTGCGGCGCGTGGCCCAGGCTTTCGCGGACAACGGCCAAGGGGTGCGCGGTGATTTGGCGGCCGTGGTGCGAGCCGTGCTCTTGGATGAAGAGGCGCGGCGAGACCCCGCAGCGGACGAGCGCCATGCGGGGCGCTTGCGCGAGCCCATCGAGCGTTTTGTGCAATGGGCCCGCAGCTTTGGGGCCACCTCCAACAATGGCAAATGGGCCATTGGCCTGACCACCGATGCGGCGACCCGGCTGGGCCAAAGTCCCTTGCGTGCGCCATCGGTATTCAATTTCTTCCGCCCGGGCTATTTGCCGCCGAATTCTGAATTGGCCTCTCGCGGCCTTCAGGCCCCGGAGTTCCAGCTGGTGCACGAGTCATCGGTGGTGGCCTGGGTGAACTTTGCCCAGCAGTTTGTGGGCGCCGGCGTGGCCGATGTGAAGACCGACTATGCGCGCGAGCTTCCCTTGGCTGGTGATGCGCAGGCCCTGGTCGCGCATGTAGAGCTGCTGTTGGCTGCTGGCGCCCTTTCAGGCGCGGCGCGCCAGCTGATCACGCAAGCCGTGCAGTCCATGCCCGCACAGACCCCGGCCCAGCAGCGTGCGCGTGTGCAGGCCGCGGTCCATTTGGTGCTGTGCTCGCCAGACTACCTGGTCGCGGTCTGAGCAGCGCCCCACCGAGCGCGGCTCAACCCTGGCCGCATGGCGTGGGGTGAGCCTCAGTTGGAAAAGGCCTGGGGGCTGGCTGCGGTGTGGGGGTCGGGCAACCATTTCAGGGCTTGAAAGCCGCGCCTGAGGCAGCTGCCTGGGTATCGGGGTGTACGGGCATAGCCGAAGGCGGCGTAGGCCATGTCGTTGTCGTACAGCGAGCTGATGCACTGGCCCCGGACCTTGGCATAGAAGGGCGTCTTGTCCAATGCCGTCACCGCTTCAAGCCTCGTGGCGTGGCTGGCGTTGGCGAACGCCCCCCCCGCGGCTTTGTTGAGTTGTTCGATCCCACCTCTGAGCAGGCGCAGATGGCCCTTATCGGCGTCGAGGTCCTTGACCAAGAGGGCGTACACCGCATCGGGCAGCCGGCTGTGCGGATAAAGGGTGCGGCCCATGGCCATGAGCACCTTGCCTTCGTCGGTGCGCAGGTGCTGGAGTTCCAGCGCCCACACGCCCGAAGGCGCCAGCGCCAGCAGCGATGATCCGGCCAGGCTGCCCATCAGAATGCCCGAGCCCCTGAGGAATTCGCGATGCGCCAGCGGCAGGTCAAGCTTGCCGACCGGTCCGCTGCCGTGGTCGCACGACGATTGGCTGTCGCCCGACAGCCCCTCCATGCCCAACATAGCCTTGCCTCCTCCCCCTCGACCCGGCATTGCATGCCGGTTGAATCCTTGCTGCAGCCGAGGTGCTGCAGGAGCTTGATTGGGCTACGGGCCGTCTGAATTCGGTATTCCAAATTCAGCAAATCCGACTTGTCGACATCGAAACGCAGACAGGACGGGGTGGGGATGCGGCGCACGGTCGTGGTGCACCCGGGGCGTAAAAAGGCCGCCGAGGCGGCGGCCATGGACGGGCCGGAAGCCGGCGCGCTCAGAGCTGGAAGATCTTCCCCGGGTTGAGCACGTTATGGGGGTCCAGCGCGCGTTTGATCGAACGCATCAGGGCCAACGCCCCTTCACCGGCTTCATCTTGCAGAAAGCCCTGCTTGTGCAGGCCGATGCCATGCTCTCCGGTGCAGGTGCCTTCCAGGCGCAGGGCGCGCGCCACCAGTTGCGCATTCAGGCGCTCGGCCGTCTCGCGCTCTTGGGGCTGGCCTGGGTCGATCAGGTAGCCCACGTGGAAGTTGCCATCGCCCACATGGCCCACGATGAAGTAGGGCAGGCCAGAGGCATCAGCCTCGGCCACGGTTTCGTTGATGCACTCGGCCAGGCGTGAGATCGGCACACAGGTGTCGGTGGTCACGCTGCGGCAACCGGGCTTCATCTGCAGGGCGGCGAAGTAGGCGTGGTGGCGCGCCGTCCACAGCCGCGTGCGCTCTTCGGGGGTGCTGGCCCACTCGAAGGCCTGGCCACCAAACTCGTGGGCGATCTCCTGCACGGTTTGCGCTTGTTCGGCCGTGCTCGCCGGGCTGCCATGGAACTCCATGAGCAGCATGGGGGACTCTTTGAGCCCGAGCTTGTCATGTGCATTGACCGCGCGCACCGAATTCGCATCCAGCAACTCCACGCGCGCAATGGGCACGCCGAGTTGGATGATCTGAATGGTGGTCTGTACGGCGGCGTCCACACTGGGAAAGGAACACACCGCCGCCGTGATCGACTCGGGCACGGGGTAGAGCTTGAGCGTGATCTCGCACATCACGCCCAGCGTGCCCTCGCTGCCCACGAAAAGCCGTGTGAGGTCGTAGCCGGCGCTGCTCTTGCGGGCCCGCGTGCCGGTTTTGACCACGGCACCGTCGGCGGTGACCACCGTCAGGCCCAACACGTTTTCGCGCAT